>NZ_LIRG01000483.1 GCF_001419695.1 Streptomyces prasinopilosus | reverse complement strand
CGCCCACCCCGAGCGGTGTGGCCACGTGCAGCCGGCCCCGGTCGTAGGACCAGGCGGGCTCGGGGTCCAGCCGGTTGGTGAGCGGCTGGACCTCGCAGTCCAGGGCGATCTGGGCCGTCTCACCGGCCCGGCCCACGAACGCGGCGATGTCCTGCCGTCCGACGGTCGTCCGGAACAGGGGCTGGGCGGTGGTGAACGCCAGGGTGCGCCGCCCCAGTCCGAGCCCGGTGGCGAGCAGCTTGGCGTCCCGCGCGCCCACCGTGACGGGCACGCCGACGCCGGTGCCCGGCAGGGCCGACCGGACCTCGTCGTCGGAGTCGTTGCGCAGCACGTACACCTGGGCGCCGGTGTCGGGGTTGGCCAGGTGGTAGACCTTCAGCCGGTCGTCCTCGGGCCGCACCGCGGGCGCCGGTTCGAGGCGGGCGAGGTCCGGCACGGTCCGCAGCAGGTGCCCGAGCTGCTGGAGCGGGGCCAGCTTGGCGGTGGGCCGGCGGGCCTGGTCGATCGGGGCCCCGTGGTCGTACGAGGTGTAGACGTGCGGCGCGGCCAGCCACCCCCACGAGGTCCCGCCGGCAGCCACGCGCGCGTTGTGCAGGGTGATCCCGTTGGCGAGGCCGGTGAGGAGGGCGCTGCGCACGTACGCCGGGTCCCGCCTCGCGCGCACCTCGATGTACCCCTTGCCCCCGGAGGTGGCCCCGCCCCAGGGGTCGGACGCGCCGACGGCCGCCCCGGCGACGAACCCGGGGGTGCGCGCACTGGCCCGCGCCCCCCTCCCGCGCCGGGCGAAGTGCCCGAGGTCGGCCGGCGCCTCCCCGGGCACGGGCGAGGACTCGAACCCGTACAGCCAGCCGTCCTTCCCCTTCCCGGCGACGGCGGGGAAGGAGCCGGGTGCCCACAGTCCGTCCGCGCGGGCGTCGTTGTGGAACAGCGGCACGTCGATCCCGTCGGCGCGCACCTTCCGGCACAGGCGGGACATGTAGGCGCCGGCCGCCGTGTCCGCCGGGCCGCCGCCGGCCCCCTCGTACCGGTCCTCGACCTGGTACAGGAGCACGGTGCCGCCGCCCCCGGTGAACAGGTGCCGGACGGCGATGGCGTCGACGGCGCCCAGCCACGCGTCCACGTGCTCCAGGTACGCGGGGTCCGCGGCGGTGGCCGCGCCCTCGGCGACCGTCAGCCAGCCGGGGAAGCCGCCGGCGTCGAGGTCGGCGGTGCCGAGGTACGGCCCGGGGCGCAGCACGACGTACAGCCGTTCCTCGGCCGCCATGGTGAGGAACAGGTCGAGGTCGCGCACCCCGGTGAAGTCGTGCTCGCCGGGCGCGGGGGAGTGGACGTTCCAGGGGACGGGGACGCTCACCGCGTTGTGGCCGTGGGCGCGCAGCTTCTGCAGCACGTCCCGCCACAGGGACGAGCCCGGCAGCCGGAAGGGGTGCACCTCGCCCGACCAGAGCACCAGCCGCCGGCCGTCGACGAGGAGGGAGTGCCGGTCGAAGCCGACCTCGTGCCGCCTGCCGTCCGCGCGCGGCGGGGCGGGCGGCCGTGCCGGCCAGCGCGGTGAAGGTACGCCTGCTGAGCTCCAAGGGAGCCGCCTCCTGTTGTGCCGCTGGTGCGGCCGCAGGGGCCGCGGGTGGTGCCGTCGGGTGTCCCGGTCCTCCCGTGGCGGGTGGTCCCGGGGGGCCATTGTCTACGCCCGGGCACCACGGTGTTCACGCCAGGTTCCCGGTACGTCCGTTTCGCCCGGTACGAGTGACGCGCGCGCGGGGTGTTCCCCGTCCGTTCCCCCGCGGACGGGCGGCCGGC
>NZ_LIRG01000482.1 GCF_001419695.1 Streptomyces prasinopilosus | reverse complement strand
TCCACGGCCAAGGACCCGGTGCGCGGCGAACCCGTCTTCCAGCTCGTCGACGAGCCCTACCGCGCCTGGACCTGACGGGCCGCCGGAACCGGCGCGGACGGCCCGGGTTCAGCCGGCCAGGGTGACGCGGATACCGACGGTTCCGTCACGGCCCCGGCGCAGCCGGCTGCCGAACAGCGTCAGCCGGCCCGGCAGGCCGTACTTGCGGGCGATCAGACCGCGGTAGCGGGCGGTGGTGGCCGCGTCGCAGATCTCCGCGGTGGCCGGGACCTGGCCGCCGGTCGGACGACCGCGCACGTCGCAGGGGCCGACCAGGACGTCGGCGCGGGCCCGGATCCGCTTGACCTTCCAGGAGTCGGCGGCGGTCCAGACCCCGAGCCCGTCCCCGTCCCGCACCACCCACACCGGGGTGGCCACCGGCGTGCCGTTCTTCCGGTAGCTGGTGACCAGAAGGTACTTTCCCGCCCCGAGCCGTTCGAGCAACGCGTCGTCCATGCACGGAAGTCTAGTGTCCGCTCCCCCTCCCCCGCCCGTCGCGGGTGCCGTCCCGCGTGCGCCGAGCCGCTCGGCGCGCGGGCCGGCACCTCCCGCGCACCGGATCGCTCGGTGGTGAACACCCCGGGTTCCGCGTCCGTATGGACTGAGGGCACTCGATTCAGGGGAGGCCCCGCGGTGTCCGCACCGCGCTGTTCTGGGTTCGGGAGTCATGCATGAGGCACGCACGACGACGGGTCGTCCGGCGAGTGACGCGGCTGGCGGCCGTCGGCGGGCTCCTCCTCGGAGCGACGATGGTGACCCGCGCCGTCGCCGGTGAGCCCCCGGCGCCGGATCCGGTTCCGTACGCCGGGGCCCAGGAGGACACCGGCCCGGGCTCCGCCCTCGTGGCACGGCTCGGCGCCTCCCGCACGGCGGGCAGCTGGCTCGGGGAGGACGGACGGACGGTCGTCGCGGTCACCGACGCGAAGGCGGCGGCCGAGGTGCGGGAGGCCGGCGCCGATCCGAAGACGGTGCGGCACAGCATGCGCGACCTGAAGTCGGCCACAAAGGCGCTGGGTTCGGCCCCGCGCGTACCGGGGACGGCCTGGGCGGTGGACTACCGGTCCAACGAGGTGGTGGTCCGCGGCGACAGCACGGTGTCCGCGGACGACTGGTCCGACCTGACCCGGGTGGCGAAGGGGGCCGGCGGTTTCGTCCGCATGGAGCGCACCGAGGGCGCCTTCACCACGCGGATCAACGGCGGGGCACCCCTCCTGTCGACCGCCGGGCGCTGTTCCGCGGGCTTCAACGTGACCGACGGCAAGCGCGAGTTCATCCTCACGGCCGGGCACTGCGGGCCCGACGGGTCGGTCTGGTTCGCCGACGACGGGGGCCGGGAGAAGGTCGGCACCACGGTCGGCGGCAGCTTCCCCGGCGACGACTACTCCCTGATCGAGTACGACGGCGGCCGGGCCGGTGACGGTGCCGGCGTCGTGTCGGTCGGCAACGGCCAGGGCGTACGGATCACCGGCGTGGGTGACCCGACCGTCGGCCAGCGGGTCTTCCGCAGCGGCAGCACGAGCGGGCTGCGCGACGGCGAGGTGACGGCGCTCAACGCGACGGTGAACTATCCGGAGGGCACGGTCAGCGGCCTCATCGAGACCACGGTGTGCGCCGAACCCGGCGACAGCGGCGGCCCGATGTTCTCCGAGGGCATCGCGCTCGGGGTGACGTCGGGCGGCAGCGGCGACTGCCGGCAGGAGGGCGGTACGACGTTCTTCCAGCCGGTCACGAAGGCTCTGGCACAGCTGAAGGTGGACCTCCTGGTGGCCCCGGCGGACGGGGCCGGCGCGGCCACCGCCGCTCCCGCCCCGTCGGCTTCGGCGGGCGCGGCTCCCGACGCCGCGTCACCGGGCTCGCCCGCGACGGGGATCGACGCGTCGACGCTGCTGTCCCGCCTGGCCGACCCGCGCAACGCGGGACCCGGGATGCTGGTCATCGGCGGCAGCCTGGTGGCCCTCGTGGCGACCCGCTGGATCCGCGCGGAGCAGGACCGCAAGGCGTACCAGCGGCGCTACTCGGCGACGTGGGGCTGAGCCGGGCACCGGTGCGCGGGCGCCGGGGCCCGCGCACCGGTGAGGAGACCCACCCGTGACACGGGCGGAGGGGCCCGTGCGGCGCCTCAGGCCGCCTCGGCCCGCTCCGGAAGGGCCTCGGCCCACTCCTGGACGAGACGCTGGTACTCCTCGCGCTGCTCGACGCTCAGTGTCCCGCCCGACCGGAGCCACAGGGCCCGGATCTCCTCGTTGACCTCGGCAGCCGATCGCTCGGATGACGGTTCGAGAGTGGTGGACATGTTGTGAAGCATAGGGCCACCGGTGTGAAAGCCGCGTGAGTAATCACCGCCCAATCGGACATAGTGGACAGTGTCGCTGCTCACGTCCATCTGCCGTGGAACGTGGGCGAGTTCACACTCCCCGCCCTTCCGGTGGCATCCCTCCCGCCGCCGCCCGCGGACGGCGGCGGGCGCGGGAACCCGCGCGGTCCGTGACCCGGCGGAGCCTCCCCGCGGCATGCGGAGCCGTCCGGTGCCGGGCGGGCGCCACCGCCCGGAGGGCGGTCGCGGCACCGTGTTCTCCCGTCCCGGCGGGCGCCGCGGACACGGCCGACGGCCGGGAGGGCTTCCCCGCGCCCGGTGCCCCGGTCGCCCGCCGTAGGGCCGCGGACAGACGGACGGCCCTCAGCGGTACCCCGTGACGTCCGCCGGCAGGCCCCGGTCCTGGACCTCGACGAGGTAGCGCCAGGCGTCCGGGCGACTGCCGTCGAGGTCGGTGAAGCCGTACTCCCGGGCGAGGCCCCCACTGGAGAGGGAGGTGCCGTTGAAACGGGACACCCGCGGGTCGGCGGCGAGCGCGGCGACGGCCCGTCCCACGTAGCGCGGGGTCTCCGAGATGGCGAAGTGGGGGACGCGGGCCAGGGCGTCCCGCCAGTTGTCCTCCCCCACCCCGAACTCGTCGAGCATGATCTCCGAGCGGAGCCAGCCCGGGGTGAGCGCGACCGCCGTGGCGCCGCGCGGGCCGAGTTCGTGGCCCAGGGCGAAGGCCATGCGCAGGACGGCCGTCTTGGCGAGGTCGTAGAAGAAGGAGACGCGGTAGGTGTCGCGGTTGTAGTCCGCGGTGCCGTCGGTGACCTCCACGACCAGGCCGCCGGGGTGGCGCAGCAGCAGCGGCAGGGCGTGGTGGCTGGTGACGGCGTGCGTGTCCACCGCGAGCCGCAGCAGGCGCAGCCCCTTGTCGAGGTCGTGCTCCCAGACGGGGGCGTCCCACGCGAAGAGCTTCTCGCCGCCCCAGATGTCGTTGACGAGGACGTCGAGGCGGCCCTGCTCGGCGGCGATGCGGTCGACGAGGGCTTTGACCTGGGCGGGGTCCAGGTGGTCGGTGGGGACGGCGATGCCCCGTCCGCCGGCCCGGGTGACCAGGTCGGCGGTGTCCTCGATGGTCTCGGGGCGGTCGTACTCGGAGCGCCGGGCGCGGGTGCTGCGTCCGGTGACGTAGACGGTGGCGCCCGCCGCGCCCAGTTCGACGGCGATGCCCCGTCCGGCTCCCCGGGTCGCTCCCGCGACCAGTGCGACCTTGTTCTGCGACGACCCGGTGGTCGACTCCGGCATGCCCGGCCTCCCGTCACGCGTGACAGCGATCTGCTGTCGCTACGAGAGTGACGGGTAAGCCGGACATCCTCTGTCACCTTTTCCCGGTGGCTGCGCCCGGCCGGACGTGACCGGGCGCAGCCACCGGGGCGGCCTCAGTGGCCGCGGGCGATCCACTCCTCGAGGTGCGGGGCCTCCGCGCCGATGGTGGTCGAGTCGCCGTGACCGGTGCGCACCTCCGTCTCCGGCGGGAGCGTGAGCAGCCGCTCCCGGATCGATTCGACGATCGTCGGGAAGTGGGAGAACGAGCGGCCGGTGGCGCCGGGACCACCCTGAAACAGGGTGTCTCCGGTGAACACGGTGGCGAGCCCGGGGTCGTACAGGCAGACCGCGCCGGGCGCGTGCCCCGGCGTGTGCAGCACGGTGAGGTCGGCGCCGGCCGCCTCGATCACCTGGCCGTCGACCAGCCAGGCGTCGGGGTCGCGGTCCGGGTGGGTCTGCTTCCACAGCGGCAGGTCGTCGTGGTGCAGCCAGATGGTGGCCCCGGTGCGGTCGGCGAGGGCCGGCGCGGCGTCGATGTGGTCGTTGTGGGCGTGGGTGCACACGATCGCCTTCAGACGGCGGTCGCCCACGGCCTCGATGATGGCGTCGGCGTCGTGGGCGGCGTCGATGACGATCACCTCGTGGTCGTCACCGACGATCCACACGTTGTTGTCGACGTCCCAGGTGCCGCCGTCGAGGCTGAACTGCCCGGAGGTGACGAGGTGTTCGATGCGGGTGGTCATCAGAGCACCACCACCGAGCGCAGGACGTCGCCCTTGTGCATCCGCTCGAAGGCCTTCTCCACCTCGTCGAGCCGGATGGTCTCGGTGACGAACGCGCCGAGGTCCAGGCGGCCCTGCTGGTGCAGGTCGATCAGCATCGGGAAGTCGCGCGAGGGCAGGCAGTCGCCGTACCAGGACGACTTCAGGGAGCCGCCGCGGCCGAACACGTCGAGCAGCGGGAGCTCGAGCTTCATCTCCGGGGTGGGCACACCGACGAGGACGACGGTGCCCGCCAGGTCACGGGCGTAGAAGGCCTGCTGGTACGTCTCGGGGCGGCCGACGGCCTCGATGACGACGTCGGCGCCGAAGCCGCCGGTGAGTCCGCGGATCGCCTCGACCGGGTCGCTCGTACGGGAGTTGACGGTGTGGGTGGCGCCCATGGAGCGGGCGGTCTCCAGCTTGCGGTCGTCGATGTCGACGGCGATGATCTTCGCCGCTCCGGCGAGCCGGGCCCCGGCGATCGCCGCGTCGCCGACTCCGCCGCAGCCGATGACGGCGACGGAGTCGCCGCGGCCGACCTCGCCGGTGTTGATCGCGGCGCCGATGCCGGCCATCACACCGCAGCCCAGCAGGCCGGCGACCTGCGGGGAGACCTCCGGGTCGACCTTGGTGCACTGCCCGGCGGCGACGAGGGTCTTCTCGGCGAAGGCTCCGATGCCCAGGGCCGGGGAGAGTTCCTGGCCCGTCGAGGCGAGGGTCATCTTCTGCTTCGCGTTGTGCGTGTCGAAGCAGTACCAGGGGCGCCCGCGCAGACAGGCGCGGCACGCGCCGCACACCGCGCGCCAGTTGAGGACGACGAAGTCACCGGGGGCGACGTCGGTGACGTCGTCGCCCACCGACTCCACGACGCCCGCGGCCTCGTGGCCGAGGAGGAAGGGGAAGTCGTCGTTGATGCCGCCCTGCTTGTAGTGCAGGTCGGTGTGGCACACTCCGCAGGCCTGGATGCGGACGACCGCCTCACCCGGCCCCGGGTCGGGTACGACGATCGTCTCGATGCGTACCGGCTCGTCCTTGCCCGGTGCGATCACGCCGCGTACTTCCTGCGCCATGATTCTGGCTCCTTCGTCTCCCGGTGGTACTTCCTCCCGACCCTACGCGACCTGCGCGGAACCCGGCCGGTGGGCTCACGGCGGTCCGGAGGGCGAAGGCCGGGACGTCGTGCCGGGCCCGGTCGGCCGCGGGCGGACCGCGGCGACGTAGCCTGAACGCTCCGCCCGACGCCGAGGGAGCGACGTGAGCATCGCAGCGCAGCAGTCCGGTCCGCCCGCCTGGCGGGTGCTGCTCGGTCATGTACGCCCGCACCGGTGGGCCCTGGTGGGCGGCGCCTCGCTGTCGCTGCTGACGGGGGCGACCGGTCTGATGCTGCCGCTGGTCGCCCGCGACCTCATCGACGACCTGTCCCACGACCGGGCCGTCACCGGCGCGCTGATGCTGATGTCGGCCCTCGTCATGGCCAATGCCGCGCTGGGCGCGCTGGGTTCGTACGTACTGCGGCGCACCGCCGAGTCGGTGGTGCTGGGGGCGCGGCGCTCGCTGTCCTCGTACCTGCTGCGGCTGCGGATCACGGCCGTGGACCGCAGCGAGCCGGGTGACCTGATGGCCCGGGTCACCTCCGACACCACACTGCTGCGGGAGGTCACCACGGACTCGCTGGTGGGCCTCGGCACGGGCGGTCTGACGCTGGTCGCGACCCTCGTACTGATGGGTTTCGTCGATCCGGTGCTGCTGGGCGTCACCCTGGCCGTGATCGCGGGTGCGGGGACGGTCCTCACGCTGATCGTGCCGCACATCGGCCGGGCCGGCCGGCGGGCGCAGGACGCGGTCGGCGTGATGGGGGCCTCGCTGGAGCGGGTGCTGGGCGCGCTGCGCACGGTGAAGGCGTCCGGTGCCGAGCCGCGGGAGGAGCACGCGTTGCACGAGGCGGCCGAGGAGTCCTGGCGGCAGAGCGTGCGGGCCGCGAAGTGGTCGGCGGCGGCCGGCAACACGGCGGGGCTCGCGATGCAGGTCGCGTTCATCACGGTGCTCGCGGTGGGCGGGGCCCGGGTGGCGACGGGCGCCATCGACATCGGCACGCTGGTGGCGTTCCTGCTGTTCGTCTTCTACCTCATGATGCCGATCCAGAGTGTCGTGGCCGCGATCACGCGGTACCGGGCGGGCAGCGCCGCCCTGGACCGGATCCAGGAGGCGCTGCGGCTGCCCGCCGAGCCCGCCGCCGGGCCCGCGGCCCTGCCCGCGCCGGGCGCCGCGCCCGCCACGCTCGCCTTCGAGGACGTGCGTTTCCGGTACGCGGACGATCTGCCGTACGTGCACCACGGGGTGACGTTCACCGTGCCCGCGCGGGGCATGACCGCGTTCGTCGGCCCGTCCGGCGCGGGCAAGACCACCGTCTTCTCCCTCATCGAGCGCTTCTACGACCCGGACTCCGGGACGATCACCCTCGACGGGCGGGACCTGGCCGACTGGGAGCTGTCGCGGCTGCGGTCCTCGATCGGCTACGTGGAGCAGGACGCTCCCGTCCTGTCGGGTTCCCTGCGCGACAACCTGCTGCTGGGGAACCGGGAGGCGGACGACGACGAGGTGGCGCGGGTGGTGAGGACGGCCCGGCTCGACGCTCTGGTGGCCAGGCTCCCCGAGGGGCTCGGCACACTGGTCGGGCACCGCGGCACCAAGCTGTCCGGCGGGGAGCGCCAGCGGGTCGCGATCGCCCGCGCGCTGCTGCGCCGTCCCCGGCTGCTGCTGCTCGACGAGGCCACCTCGCAGCTCGACGCGGTGAACGAGGCGGCGCTGCGCGACACCGTCGCCGACGTGGCCCGGACGACGACGGTGCTGGTGGTCGCCCACCGGCTGTCGACGGTGACGACGGCCGACCGGATCGTGGTGATGGACGCGGGCCGGGTCCGGGCGGTCGGCACGCACCGGGAACTGGTGACCGCCGATCCGCTGTACGCGGAGCTCGCGGCGACGCAGTTCCTGACGGCCGCCGGGTGAGCCCTCCCGGCGGCACGCCGCGTGCGGGCCGGGCTTGCAGCGCCCACCGGGCCGGAGGAGTCTCGTAGGGGAGGCCCGGTGCGGCCCGCTCGGGACCGGGCCGGGGTCCTCGAAGGAGGCCGTCATGACACCCTCGGCAGAAACGGGTTTCGGCGTCGACACACTGCGCCGGGGCATCGAGGCGCGGACGTCGCTCCCCATGGTCTCGCTCTACGCGGACGACGCCGAGCTGCGCATCGTGGACCGCAACAGCCGGCCCAGCCACCCCATGGTCCTGCACGGCCGGGACGAGATCTCCGCCATGCTCGACGACGTGTACAGCCGTGACATGACGCACCGGCTGGAGCGGTGCGTCGTCCAGGGCGATCACGCCGCCTACAGCGAGAGCTGTGTGTACCCGGACGGGGTGCGGGTGTACTCGGAGTCGATGCTCTCGCTGCGGGACGGGAAGATCACCGAGCAGACGATGATCCAGGCCTGGGACGAATGAGCGGTCCGGCCCGGCCGGACGCCAGGGAACACAGGACACAGGACGCGGACGGGCACCCGCGCTCCGGTCGTGGGACGCGGCCGCCGCGAAGTCGCGCCACGGACCCGTCGGACGCCCGCGACCGGTGGCCGTCCGACGGATCCGGCCGCACCACTCGCCGTCCCCCAGGACCGGACATAGAGTGACCTTCGTCACCCCAAGGTCCGCCGACACTCCGCATCCGCCCGCACGGTCTCTGGAGGGCACATGACCCGCATCTCGGTGAAAGTGGACGGCACGGCGTACGAGGACGAGGTGGAACCCCGTCTGCTGCTGGTCCACTACCTGCGCGACCGGCTCGGCCTGACCGGCACCCCGGTCGGCTGCGACACCTCGAGCTGCGGCGCCTGCACGGTCGAGCTGGACGGCGTGAGCGTGAAGAGCTGCTCGGTGCTGGCCGTCCAGGCCGACGGCGGCGAGGTGACCACCGTCCAGGGGCTGGCCCGGGACGGCGAGTGGACGCCGCTGCAGCGGGCCTTCCACGAGCAGCACGCGCTGCAGTGCGGCTACTGCACCCCCGGGATGATCATGGCAGCGCGCGATCTGCTGCGCGAGAACCCGGATCCCAACGCGGACCAGGTGCGCGAGGCGCTCGAGGGCAACATGTGCCGCTGCACCGGTTACCAGAACATCGTCCGCGCGGTGCTCGCCGCCGCCGCGTCGGAGGAGGTCACGGCATGACGGATCAGAGCACCGACCGCGGCACCGGACAGCGCGCCGAGCGGGAGGTGGGCCGGGGCCGGCTCCGCAAGGAGGACGCCCGTCTGGTCACCGGGCAGACCAACTGGACCGACAACATCTCCGTCACCGGTCTGCTGCACCTCGCGTTCCTGCGCAGCCCCATGGCGCACGCCCGCATCGAGCGGGTCGACGTCTCCCCCGCCCTCGAACGCCCCGGTGTGATCGCCGCGTTCAGCGGCCGTGACCTGGCCGGGGGCCTCGGTTCGCTGCCCTGCGCCTGGCCGGTCACCGAGGACATCGTGCTGCCGGACCACCCGCCGGTCGCGGTCGACGAGGTGCGGCACGCGGGCGACCCGGTGGCGGTCGTGGTGGCCCGCGACCGGTACGCGGCGGCCGACGCGCTGGAGGCGGTCGAGGTCGACTACGAGCCGCTGCCCCCGGTGCTCGACCTGGAGGCCGCGCTCGCCGAGGACGCCCCGCTGGTCCACGCGGACAAGGGCACCAACCGCAGCTACGTGTGGCCGCTGAGGACGGGCGAGGACTACGAGACGGTCAAGCGGCGTGCCGACGTGGTCGTCACCCGCCGCTTCCACCAGCAGCGGCTGATCGCGAACGCGATGGAGCCGCGGGCGGTCGTCGTCACCCCGCTCGCCGCCTCCGGCGAGTACACGGTCTACTCGGCGACCCAGGTCCCGCACATCCTGCGGGTGATGCTGGCGACGGTCACCGGCATCCCCGAGCAGAAGCTGCGGGTGGTGGCCCCGGACGTGGGCGGCGGGTTCGGCTCCAAGCTCCAGGTGTACGGCGAGGAGGCCGTCGCGCTGGAGGTGGCCCGGCGGCTGGGCCGGCCGGTGAAGTGGACCGAGTCCCGCTCCGAGGGCTACCTGGCCACGCACCAGGGCCGCGGCATGATCCAGGACATCGAGGTCGCCGCCACCCGCGAGGGCCGCCTGCTCGGCCTGAAGGTCGACCTGCTCGCCGACATGGGCGCCTACCTGATGCTGGTCACGCCCGGCATCCCGATCCTCGGCGCCTTCATGTACCCGGCGATCTACAAGATGGACGCCTACGACTTCACCTGCACGGGGGTGTTCACGACCAAGACGCCGACGGACGCGTACCGCGGCGCCGGGCGCCCGGAGGCCACGTTCGCCATCGAACGGATCATGGACGAGCTGGCGGCCGAACTCGGCCTCGACCCCGTCGAGGTGCGGCGCCGCAACTGGATCCGGCACGAGGAGTTCCCGTACGACTCGATCGCGGGCCTGACGTACGACAGCGGCAACTACGAGGCGGCCACCGAGAAGGCGCTCGCGCTGTTCGGGTACGACGACCTGCGCGCCGAGCAGCGCGAGCGCAACGAGCGCGGCGACACCGTACGGCTCGGCATCGGCGTCTCGACGTACACGGAGATGTGCGGGCTCGCCCCGAGCCGGGTGCTGCGGGACCTGCGGTACGCGGCCGGCGGCTGGGAGGCCGCGAGCATCCGCATGCTGCCCACCGGCAAGGTCGAGGTGGTCACCGGCACCAGCCCGCACGGGCAGGGGCACGTGACGAGCTGGAGCCAGATCGCCGCCGACGTGCTGGGCGTGCCGTTCGAGGACATCGAGGTGGTGCACGGCGACACCAGGGCGGCCCCGCAGGGCATGGACACGTACGGCTCGCGGTCCCTCGTGGTCGGCGGGTCGGCGGTGCACCAGGCGGCCGCGAAGGTGGTGGAGAAGGCCCGCAGGGTCGCCGCGCACCTGCTGGAGGCCGACGAGGACGACCTGGACTTCACCGACGGCGTGTTCACCGTCAAGGGCTCCCCCGAGGCCCGGAAGACGATCCAGGAGATCGCGTTCGAGACGTTCACCTCGCACGACGTGCCCGACGGCATGGAACCCACCCTCAACGCCGACCAGGTGACCGACCCGGAGAACTTCTCGTACCCGCACGGCACGCACCTGTGCGCCGTCGAGGTCGACACGGAGACCGGGCGGACCCGGATCCGTTCCTACGTCTGCGTCGACGACGTGGGCCGGGTGATCAACCCGGTGATCGTGGAGGGCCAGGTGCACGGCGGCCTCGCCCAGGGCATCGCGCAGGCTCTGTACGAGGAGGCCGTGTACGACGACGAGGGCAACCTGGTCACGGGCACGATGGCCGACTACCTGGTCCCGGTGGCCGGCGACCTGCCGGAGTTCGTCACGGAGCGGACCGAGACGCCGGCGACCTCCAACCCGCTGGGCGTCAAGGGCGTCGGCGAGTCGGGGACCATCGCCTCGACGCCCGCCGTGGTCGGCGCGGTCGTGGACGCGCTGCGGCCGCTCGGGGTGGACGACGTGACGATGCCGTGCACGCCCGAGCGGGTGTGGCGGGCAGTGCGCTCGGCGAAGGAGGCCTCCGCATGATCCCCCCGGCTTTCGACTACGCCCGGCCCACCAGCCTCGACGAGGCGCTGCGCGTGCTCGCCGACGGCGGTGAGGACGCGAAGGTGCTGGCCGGCGGGCAGAGCCTGCTGCCGCTGCTCAGGCTGCGGCTGGCCTTCCCGGAACTGGTGGTGGACGTCGGCCGCGTCCCCGGGCTGCGCGGCGTGCGCGAGGAGGACGACACGCTCGTCATCGGCGCGATGACCACGCACCACGAGGTCGTCCGCGACCCGCTGGTGCGCCGGCACGCCGGGCTCCTGGCCGCCGCCACC
>NZ_LIRG01000481.1 GCF_001419695.1 Streptomyces prasinopilosus | reverse complement strand
CCGCCGCGCGCGGCGGGCGGAGGTCCGTCGCCGGCACCGGTGCGTGCCCCGGCCAGGGGCCCGCCCCGGGCGGCGGCGGCCGGCCGGGGCCCGTCGGCCGGGCCCGGCACACCGGTCGGCCCCGGGGCGCCGGCCGGGCCCGGGCGGCGGGGTGTGTCACCCCGCCCTCTCCCTCGTCCGCCTTCTGCCTGCACGTACCGGTCCCCGCTCCCTGATCCGATCTGATGGGTGCGACCCCGTGGCGCGGTGCGCCGAGCGACGGGTGTCGTCGTGGTGTCGCCGTACCGGTCGGGGACGCCTCGGAGGACCGAGGGTGCCGGCCATGCGCCGTCCGACCGACACTCACCGTAGTCATCACAGCATCATGTGCGGTGGCCAGTTGACAAACTCGCACGGACAGCGTCCCGCTCTGGTATGAGGCTTCGTACGACAGACCGATAACCCGGCGAGGAGATCGCCGGAAAACGTTCAGGGAACGATTCGCACTGGTCAAAGGCGATCAGCTGAGCACGGGAGGCGGGGTCACCCTCCGCTCCCGACCCGGCCTCCACCACCCCGCGAACTCGTCCGCTCGGCCCGACGGAAGGGTTCCGGCTTCCTCGAAACCCCGGGCGGCACCCAGGGATCCGTCACTCTGTGTATTGCTTTGGGCTGTGGCTGTCGGGTGTTCGCCCCCTTCACGGCCGGCCCGCCCCGGGAACCCCGCACGGCCACCGTCGACGCACGGGCCCGCGCGTCACGGCGCCGCAGGACGGTCTGGCCGCGGGAACAGGGAGCGAGTGACATCCATGGCCACCTTGGGTCACCACGCATCGCCCGAGCGGTTCTCGCCGTCCGCGCTGCTCCGACTGCTCACGGCGGCCCGGGACACCGGGTTCGCGTCCGGCATGTGCTCCGACCACTTCGCACCGTGGAGCACCCGGCAAGGGCACTCGGGGCATGCCTGGCCGTGGCTCGGGGCAGCGCGGCCTCCACCGACCTGCCCATGGGGGTGGTCACCGCGCCCGGGCAGCGCTACCCCCCGGCCGTGCTGGCGCAGGCCGCGGCGACGCTCGCCGAGAGGGCTCCGGGCCGCCTGTGGCCGGCGCTCGGCACCGGGCAGGCGCTGAACGAACACATCACCGGTGACCGCCGGCCTTCCGAGGAGCAGCGCACCCGCCGTCCGGAGGAGTTCTTACGGATCATGCGCGCGTTGTTCGCCGGTGAGGAGGTGTCCCACGAGGGCCTGGTCAGGGTGGACCGGGCGAAGCTGCGGTCGCTCCCGGAACGCCCTCCGCTCCTGCTGGGCGCGGCGGTCGGTCCGCCGACGGCCCGGCGTGCGGCGGCGTGGGCCGACGGGATCATCACCGTCAACCGGCCCGATGACGCTCGGCGGGAGACCCTCGCCGCCTACCGGGAGGGCACGACGTTCGGATAGAAGGTGGCCAGTGCCGACGGAACTCCCAGCCGCTGCGCCACATGGTGCCCCGACTCGAAGTCGTCATAGGGGTGGACCACCAGGTCCGCCCCGTCCTCAGCGGCCGGCCGGGTGTCCTCGTGCAGTTGGGGAAGGGCCTCCTCGAAGCCCTTCCCCAGCATCTTCACAGCATGGGCACGGTCCCGCTTTCCCTCTTTCCCGGACAGTTTCTCCGGCGACCGGCCGCCGCACTTCCGGTTCCTCCGTGTACAGCCGCAGGAGCGGTTCCTCCGTGCACAGCCGCAGGAGCCGGTCGCTCTGGGGGGCGGAAATCTATTCCGCGGTAGGTGGCGAGAGAAACGAACCCGGCGGGCGCCGACAGAACGGCCGTGTACCCCTGGGTATTCAGCGCATGCGCCGGAGCAATATAGGGCTGCACGTCTCCACGACTTCCGCAGGAATAGATCAGCACCCTCGCCATGACCGCCCGTCTCGTCCCGCGAACTCGGCCGACCGCACCTCGATCGGTGCTGTCGAGTGCGACTCACCAGAGAGCAAAGAGGCAGGGCGATCGGTTGTCAAGAGAGACCGGAAAACACTCGGCACGTCATGCCGTCAAGTGCCATAGCAGACCTCTTCTCTCTCCCCGCGATCTCCCTCGGGGCCGTTTTCCGTGCTATATGCGCGAACGGCACTCCAATGGGTTTCACGCTCGCCACCGAGTCGCCCGCCTCCCTCCGCC
>NZ_LIRG01000480.1 GCF_001419695.1 Streptomyces prasinopilosus | reverse complement strand
TCCCCGAGGGCCTGCCCGCGGTCGTCGCGTTCACCCTCGCGATGGGCACGGGCCGGATGGCCAAGAAGGGGGCGATCGTCAAGAAGCTGGCGTCGGTCGAGACGCTCGGCAGCACCACCCAGATCTGCACGGACAAGACCGGCACGCTGACGCTGAACCAGATGACGGCGCGGGAGATGCTGCTGGCCGGCCGCCGGCTCACCCTGTCCGGCGAGGGCTACTCCACCGAGGGACGGATCCGCACCACCGACGGGCAGCCTCTGCCGCAGACCCTGGACCACGCGCTGACCGCGATGGCCCTGTGCACCGACGCCGTGATCCGCGACGGCGAGGTCGTGGGCGATCCCACCGAGGGCGCCCTGGTGGTCCTGGCCGAGAAGGGCGGCGTCGACGTGAGCGGGCTGCGGCAGGAGAAGCCGCGCCGGCTGGAGATCCCCTTCGACTCCGACTACAAGTTCATGGCGACCTTCCACGACTGGACGGACGACTCCGGGCGCGCGGTGGTCCGGTGCTTCGTCAAGGGCGCCCCCGACGTCCTCGCGGACCGCGCGGACCGTCTCGTGGGCGAGGAGGGGACCCTGCCGTTCGACGACGTGGCCCGCCGCCGGTTCGACGAGGGCAACGCCTCACTGGCCGAGCAGGGCATGCGGGTGATGGCGCTGGGCACGGAGGACTTCCCCGCCGACGGCTTCCGGGCGCCCCGGGATCCCAAGGAGCTCCTCGACCGGATCGTGCTGACGGCCCTGGTGGGCATCGTCGACCCGCCCCGCCCGGAGGCGCGCACGGCGATCGCCGAGTGCATCGACGCCGGAATCCGGGTCCGCATGATCACCGGTGACCATGCGGTGACCGCCGGCGCCATCGCCCGCGAACTCGGTATCCCCGGAGCCGCCGTGACCGGCGCCGAACTGGACCGCATCGACGACGAGACCACCCTGGCCGAGCGGCTGGACGAGGTGGGCGTCGTCGCCCGGGTGTCCCCCGAGCACAAGATCCGCATCGTCCGGGCGCTGCAGGACCGCGGGGACGTCGTCGCGATGACCGGCGACGGCGTCAACGACGCCCCCGCGCTGCGCAAGGCCGACATCGGGGTGGCCATGGGCATCACCGGGACGGAGGTCACCAAGGAGGCCGGCACGATGGTGCTGACCGACGACAACTTCGCCACCATCGTGTCCGCGGTCCGCGAGGGCCGCGGCATCTACGGCAACATCGTGAAGTTCACCCGCTTCCAGGTCTCCACCGCCCTGGGTTTCGTCGCCACCTTCCTCATCGCCTCGCTGACCGGTCTGGCCGGCGGGGCGCCGTTCACCGCCCTGCAGATCCTGTTCGTCAACCTGGTCATGGACGGCCCGCCGGCCATGTCCCTGGGCGTCGACCCGGCCGATCCGGACGCGATGAAGCGCCCCCCGCGCGCCGCGGGCGAGCGCATCCTCGGCAAGCGGCGTCTCGCCCGGATCCTGCTGGCGAGCGCGGTGATGGCGGCGGGCACGCTGGCGGTGCTGGTCTGGGCCCCGGGCCCGGAGCCGGAACTGGGGGAGGCGACCGTCGCGGGCACCATGGCCTTCGTCACGTTCGTGTTCTTCCAGGTCTTCAACCTGCTCAACGTGCGGCACGACACCCGCAGCGTGTTCAGCCGCGAAACGCTGCAGAACAGCTCCGCGTTCATCGCCACGGCGGCCGTGATCGCCCTGCTCGTCATCATCGTCGAGACCGACGCGCTGCACGGTTTCTTCACCACCACCGACCTCACCCCCGGTCAGTGGCTGGTGTGCGCCGCCGTCGGCTCGGCGATCCTGTGGACCGGCGAGGTGCTCAAGACCGTGCTGCGTGCCCGTGCCCGCCGCGCGCGTGTCGCGGCTCGCAGCGGACGGCGTGACGGTGTGACGGCGTAACGGCGGCGGAGGGGGCCGGACCGGCCGGCGGAGAACGCGGAAGGGGCGTACGAACCCGTGAAAGCGGGGTTCGCACGCCCCTTCGGACGTCAGCGGGACCCGTGCGGCGCCGGTGCCGGTACCGGCGTCTCCTCCGGCGTCCGGGCCTGCTCCCGACCCTGGGCCGGGGTCTGCCGCCGGAAGGCCCAGTCCATCTTCGGCTCGAACACGGCGCGGAAGATCCGCCGCACCGGTGCGGTGCACAGGCCGGTCACGACCACGGCGGCGATCGCGGTGACGGTGACCGTGCCGAGCGGGGCGTGGAACCAGTCGTTGCGGGACCAGTGCCAGTGGTTGGCGGCCTGGATGAAGAAGCCGTGCAGCAGGTACCCGTACAGCGTGCCGGCGCCCAGGGCGGTGAACCACGTCCGGCGTCGCGGGACGAGGGCCACGAAGGCGGCGACGAGGACCGTCGAGCAGCCGAAGATCGCCAGGGTCATGACCGGCCCGTACCAGGCGGGTGCCGCGAGGTCCTCGGCACTGGACTTGTGGAAGAACCAGGCGTAGTTCATCCGCGTCACGGCCCAGTAGGCCACGATCAGCGCGCCCGCGAACACCGGCACGGCCAGGAGGCGCACCTCACGGCGGCGCACCAGCTCGAAGTGCTTCTTCTTCAGCGAGAGGCCGAGCACGAAGTACGGCAGGAACTGCAGGGTGCGATGGAGGTCGAGGTCCTTGCCGATGGACGGGGTGAGGGTGGCCAGGGCCGCGATGACGAGGGCGACGGGCAGCGGCCAGCGCAGGGTCCGCCAGATCGGGGTGGTGAGCCGCCAGATGAACAGGGCGGCCAGGAACCACGTCAGGTACAGGGGATCCAGCAGGCTGATCGAGCGGTCCGGTTTGCCGTCGCTCCACCGGGTGAAGAAGGTGTACGCCACCTCGAAGACGATGTACGGGACGGCGACACCGGTGATCAGGCGCTTGATCTTCCCCGGACTCCAGTCGAAGCCGCGCGAGAAGTAGCCGGAGATGATGATGAACGCCGGCATGTGGAAGGCGTAGACCAGCGTGTAGAGGGCCGTGACGGCGCGGCTCTCGCCGCGCAGCGGCTCCCACGCATGGCCGACCGCCACCAGCACGATGGCCAGGTACTTGGCGTTGTCGAAGAGGGCGTCCCGCGGCTTCGCCGACCGGGTCTCCCCGCCGGCCGGTGCGGCGCGGGTCTCCTCCCCGCGCGGTCTCGTCGGCGGCCCGTCCGTCTCCCCGGGGCTGCTCGAGGGCAGCGTTTCCTTCACGATTCCTTCCTTCGGGAACCCAGACAGAGCAGAACACCTCTTACAGGAGTTGCGGAAGTGACACGAGCGCGATGACCCGTGAAACCGTAGCCGCGGCCGACGTCCGGGTAAACCCGGACCCGTGGACAGGTGACCTTCGCGATCGCGTGCGGTGGCGGTGAGGGGGTCCCCGGCCACCGGCGATGCGGGCGCCCACTTTCGGCCATTCCTGCCGTGTCGGCACCGAGTGCACGTCTGCCCGGACACCGCCGCCCTATGCTTCTACATGCCTGTAGAAGGCCTGTGCCGTGCGCCCGCGGGGTGTGCGGCACCGTTCTTACGGAACACTCGCACGTGAAGGAGTGGACGCCGCGATGGTGTTCAAACGACTGCTCGGCTCGCTCGGCGTGGGCGGCCCCACGGTCGACACGGTCCTCGACCCGGGTGCGGCCCGGCCCGGAGCCGCACTGACCGGGCAGGTCCACCTCAAGGGTGGTGACGCCGACTTCGACATCGAGCACATCACGCTGGAGCTGGTGGCCCGGGTCGAGGCCGAGCACGAGGAGGGGGAGAGCGAGGGCGTCGTCGCCTTCGAACGGTTCACCGTGGGGGGCGGCTTCCGGCTCGGGGCCGGCGAACCGCGCAGCGTCCCGTTCGCCGTGGCGCTGCCCTGGGAGACCCCCGTCACCGAGCTCCACGGCCAGGACCTGGGCATCGTCCTGGGCGTGCGGACCGAGCTCGCCGTGGCGGGTGCCAGGGACAAGGGCGACCTGGACCGGCTGAGCGTCGGGCCGCTGCCCGCGCAGGAGGCGATCCTCGAGGCGTTCGGCGGGCTCGGGTTCGGCTTCCGGTCCGCCGATCTCGAGTACGGCCGCATCGGCGGCACCGGCCAGCAGCTGCCCTTCTACCAGGAGATCGAGCTGACCCCGGGGGCGCGGTACGCCCACCGGATCACCGAGGTCGAGGTGACGTTCCTCGCCGGCCCCGGCGGCATGGAGGTCGTGCTGGAGGCGGACAAGCGCGGCGGGTTCCTCTCCTCCGGCCACGACGCGGTGAACCGGTTCACGGTCTCCCACGAGGGGGCCGAGCACCAGGACTGGAACGCGATCGTCGAGGAGTGGCTGCACCGGCTCCTGGAGCACCGGGCTTCCCACGGCTCGCACGGCGGTCACGGGTACACCGGGTACCACGGGCACGACGAGCACCACCACGACGGGCAGCGCTCCGGCCCCGGCATGGGGACGGTCGTCGCGGCGGGGGCGGCCGGACTGGCCGTGGGGGTCGTCGGCGGCATGGTCGCGGCCGAAGTCGTCGACGAGGTCGGGGACTTCTTCGAGGACGAGGAGGAAGAGGCGGAGGACGAGGGCTGACGGCCGCGGGGCGGGCCGGGCACGTGGTGCGCCCGGCCCGCCCCGTGCGTCCCGCCGACGGCCGCGGGCGCCGCGCGGCGCCCGCCGGGGCTCCTCGTCGCGCGGCACCCCACCCCGCAGCTTCTACAGAATTGTAGAGGTTAGGCTTGCCCCTGCACGGACGCCCGCCGCGCCGCACCGTCGGCACGGCGGGCGCGGCACGGCGACACGACTGGGAGGGGCGTCATGGGCGTCATCGCATGGCTGGTGCTGGGACTGCTCGCAGGGGCGGTGGCCAAGGCCATCCTGCCCGGGCGCGACCCGGGCGGACTCGTCGGCACGACGGTCATCGGTGTCGCGGGGTCCTTCCTGGGCGGCTGGCTCTCGTCGCGGTTCCTGGACCGGCCGGTACAGCGGGAGTTCTTCGACGCCGCCACCTGGGGCTCGGCGATCGCGGGTGCGCTCGTCCTGCTCGTCGTCTACCGCGTCCTCTTCGGGAACTCGCGCAACTGAGCGCCCGTCCCGGAACGTCCTGAGCATCACGCACGCTCGACCACCACCGAGAAGGAGCACGAAGTGGGAGTTTCCCTTTCCAAGGGCGGCAACGTCTCTCTCAGCAAGGAGGCCCCGGGCCTGACCGCGGTCGTGATCGGCCTCGGCTGGGACGTACGCACCACCACCGGCACCGACTACGACCTCGACGCCTCCGCGCTGCTCCTCGACGCCTCCGGCCGGGTGCCGTCCGACCAGCACTTCGTCTTCTACAACAACCTGAAGAGCCCGGACGGTTCGGTGGAGCACACCGGGGACAACCTCACCGGTGAGGGCGAGGGCGACGACGAGTCCGTCAAGGTGAACCTCGCCGGTGTGCCCGCCGACGTCGACAAGATCGTCTTCCCGGTCTCGATCCACGACGCGGAGAACCGCGGCCAGAGCTTCGGCCAGGTCCGCAACGCCTTCATCCGGGTCGTCAACCAGGCGAACAACCAGGAGATCGCCCGTTACGACCTGTCCGAGGACGCCTCCACCGAGACCGCCATGGTCTTCGGCGAGCTGTACCGGCACGGCGCCGAGTGGAAGTTCCGCGCCGTCGGCCAGGGCTACGCCTCCGGGCTCGCCGGAATCGCCGCCGACTTCGGCGTCGGGGTCTGACACCTGCCGGAGCGGCGCCGGACCGTCCCTCCCCGGCCGGCCCGGCGCCGCTCCGGCAGGT
>NZ_LIRG01000048.1 GCF_001419695.1 Streptomyces prasinopilosus | reverse complement strand
CCCGGGCCCGCCGGTCCGCGGAGCGTTCCGCGCAGGCCGGCGATGCCCCGTGTGCCTCCCGCGATGCCCCGCGCCGGTCCTCGCCGGCCCCACGGCACCCCCCGACCCCTACTGGTCGGGGGACGGAACGCCGCCCCGTGTCATACCGCAGCAGTACACGGAGTTGCGTCCGCGGGCTGACGCATCCGCCCGCGGGATTTGGTCGGATGGACCACGACGGACAACACCACTCCTCACCGATCCGGGCGAGGAGGGCGGCCCAGGGTGTGACTGGCGCGAGCGACACGAGGCCGCCGACGACCATGGAGGTAGGGCACACATGGCACCGTACGAATCCGACGACACGACGACCGCTCGCGGGGCCGGCGAGCCGGGCGCGCGCCGCAGCAGGGCCGCGCGGTACGTCGTCCCGGTCACGGTGATGGGAGTGGCGGCCGCGACCATCGGGCTCGTCCCCGCGCTCGCCGACTCCGGCGACCCGGACCTGCCGAAGATCACCGCCGCGCAGCTGATCGAGAAGATCGCCCAGTCGGACGTCGAGCAGTTCTCCGGCACCGTGAAGATCACCACCGACCTCGGACTGCCGGACCTCGGCGGCCTGGAGGACAGCCTGGTCTCCGGCGCCACGGGCCGGGGCGAGGGCGACGGCTCCTCCGCCGACCCGACGGCCAGGCTCACCGAGCTGGCCTCCGGCACGCACACCCTGCGCGTCGCGGCCGACGGCCCCGACCGGCAGAAGGTGTCGCTGATCGGGAACGCCTCCGAGTACAGCCTGATCCGCAACGGCGAGGACGTCTGGGGCCACGACAGCGGGAGCGACGAGGTCTTCCACGGCACCACCGGGGAGTCCGCCGGGGACGAGGACCGGGAGCGCCGGCCCCCGGCCATGCCCGAGGACTTCGTCGAGGAGGCGCTGAAGTCGGTCGACGACACCACGTCCGTCACCGTCGACGGCACCNNGGCCGGGACGCGTACAAGCTGGTCGTCAAGCCCCGGCAGTCCGGTTCCACGGTCGGTGCCATCAGCATCGCGGTGGACCACGAGACCGGTACGCCGCTGAAGTTCACGCTGACCCCGGCGAGCGGCGGTGCCGCCGTCGTGGACGTCGGCTTCACCAAGGTCGACTTCAGCCGGCCGGCCGCCTCGACCTTCGACTTCACCCCGCCCAAGGGTGCCGAGGTGACCGAGGAGGGCGAACTGCACGGCGGCGAGAAGGGCGGGACGCACGGGAAGCCGGAGCGTGCCCCGAAGTCCGAGGAGGACCTGACCAAGGGCCTCGACGGACTGAAGGTGCTCGGCGAGGGCTGGAACTCCGTCGCCACCTTCGACACCGGCGCCGGGGGCGGTCTGCCGGCCGGCTCCGAGGGCGGCGACCTCAGTGGCTTCCTCGGCTCGCTCGGCGACCGGGTGAAGGGCGAGTTCGGCACGGGC
>NZ_LIRG01000479.1 GCF_001419695.1 Streptomyces prasinopilosus | reverse complement strand
CGCCCCCGTCGGCGAGCGGGACGGAGCAGCAGCCGGCCAGCCACGCGTGGCCCCGGTCGGTCATGTAGCGGGCGATGCCGGCCCAGATGAGGCCGATGACCGCGCCGTCGCGGTGGCCGGGGTGCACGCAGGAGCGGCCTACCTCGACGAGGCCGGGCCGGATCGGGTCGAGGGCGGCGAGGTCGAACTCGTTCTCCGCGTACAGGCGGCCGGCGGCCGCGGCGCGCTCGGGCGGGAGCAGCCGGTAGGTGCCGACGACCTGGCCGCTCGTTTCCTCGCGTACGAGCAGGTGGTCGCAGTGGGCGTCGAAGGGGTCGATGTCCAGGCCCGGCTGCGGGGTGGCCAGCAGGGCACCCGTCTCGCCGGCGAAGACGTCGTGCCGCAGCCGCTGGGCGGCGCGCACGTCGTCCTCGTCGCGGGCGAGGGTGACGGTGTAGCGGGTGGGTGCCGCGGGCTCGGCGGGGTGGTCTGCGGTCAGGACGGCGGTCATGGCTCTCTCCTGGTCACGTGCCGGAGCGGGGAAGGCGGGGCCTCCCCCTGTTTCTGCCGATGCCGGTTGGCGTGTGCGTGACCTGAGCCGGGAGCGCGGATGTGGGGATGCTGAATGCCCGGCGTCGCCCGTGCGGCGCCGGGCGAGGCCCGGACAGCAGACGGGACCGGGGATGAGCACCACTCCCGGTCCCGCCCGTCCGCCCCCTGGCGAACGTTTCCGCTGCCCGCCCGGCGGTTACCGGCCGGTTCCCTTGGCCGTGGCGCGCAGCCACTCCTTGTTCATCCCGGTGATGGAGGACAGCGGGATGCCCTTCGGGCAGGCGGTGGCGCATTCCCCGGCGAGGGTGCAGCCGCCGAAGCCCTCGTCGTCCATCTGCGCCACCATGTCGAGCACCCTGGTCTCGCGTTCGGGCGCGCCCTGCGGCAGCACGTTGAGGTGGTTGATCTTCGCCGAGGTGAAGAGCATCGCGGCGCCGTTCGGGCAGGCCGCCACGCAGGCGCCGCAGCCGATGCACTCGGCGTGCTCGAAGGCGAAGTCCGCGTCCGGCTTCGGCACGGGTGCGGCGTGCGCCTCGGGCGCGGAGCCGGTGGGGACGCTGACGTAACCGCCGGCCTGGATGATCCGGTCGAACGCCGACCGGTCCACCACGAGGTCCTTCACCACCGGGAAGGCCGCCGCCCGCCACGGTTCGACGTCGATGGTGTCGCCGTCCTCGAAGGACCGCATGTGCAGCTGGCAGGTGGTGGTGCGCTCGGGACCGTGGGCGTCGCCGTTGATGACCAGCGAGCAGGCGCCGCAGATGCCCTCGCGGCAGTCGTGGTCGAAGGCGACCGGGTCCTCGCCCGCGAGGGTGAGTTCCTCGTTGAGGGTGTCGAGCATCTCCAGGAAGGACATGTCGGGCGAGATGCCGTCCACCTCGTACGTGGACATGGCGCCGTCGGCGTCGGCGTTCTTCTGCCGCCAGACGCGCAGGGTCAGCTTCATGCGTAGCTCCGCTGGGTGGGGTGGACGTACTCGAAGACGAGGTCTTCCTTGTGCAGGACGGGGGCGTCGCCCGTGCCGGTGAACTCCCAGGCGGCGGCGTAGCTGAACTCCTCGTCCCGGCGGGCGGCCTCGCCGTCGGGGCTCTGGGACTCCTCGCGGAAGTGGCCGCCGCAGGATTCGGCGCGGTGCAGGGCGTCGAGGCACATCAGCTCGGCGAGTTCCAGGTAGTCGACGATGCGGTTGGCCCGTTCCAGCGACTGGTTGAACTCCTCGCCGGTGCCGGGCACCTTGATCCGCCGCCAGAACTCCTCACGGATCTGCGGAATGCGCTCCAGCGCCTTGCGCAGGCCTGACTCGGTACGGGCCATGCCGCAGAACTCCCACATGAGTTCGCCGAGTTCGCGGTGGAAGGAGTCGGGGGTGCGGTCGCCGTCCACGGACAGCAGCAGGTTGAGCCGGTCCTCGGTCTCGGCCAGCACCTCCTGCACCGCCGGGTGTCCGGCGTCGACCTCGTCCTTGTGCGGGTTGCGGGCGAGGTAGTCGTTGATGGTGGCGGGGAGGACGAAGTAGCCGTCCGCCAGGCCCTGCATCAGCGCGGAGGCGCCGAGGCGGTTGGCGCCGTGGTCGGAGAAGTTGGCCTCACCGATGGCGAACAGGCCGGGGACGGTGGTCTGCAGGTCGTAGTCGACCCACAGGCCGCCCATCGTGTAGTGCACGGCGGGGTAGATCCGCATCGGCACCCGGTAGGGGTCCTCGTCGGTGATCCGCTGGTACATGTCGAAGAGGTTGCCGTACTTGGCCTCGACCGCCTTGCGCCCCATGCGCTCGATGGCGTCGGCGAAGTCCAGGTAGACGCCCTGGCCGCCGGGGCCGACGCCCCGGCCCTCGTCGCAGACGTTCTTGGCGGCGCGGGAGGCGATGTCGCGGGGCACCAGGTTGCCGAAGGACGGGTAGATGCGCTCCAGGTAGTAGTCGCGCTCGTCCTCGGGGATCTTGTTCGGCGGCCGGTCGTCGCCCTTGGCCCTCGGCACCCAGATGCGGCCGTCGTTGCGCAGCGACTCGCTCATCAGCGTCAGCTTGGACTGGTGGTCGCCGGTGCGCGGGATGCAGGTGGGGTGGATCTGGGTGAAGCAGGGGTTGGCGAAGTACGCGCCGCGCCGGTGCGCCCGCCAGACGGCGGTCGCGTTGGAGTTCATGGCGTTCGTCGAGAGGTAGAAGACGTTGCCGTAGCCGCCGGTCGCGAGGACGACGGCGTCGGCGAAGTAGGTGTCGATCCTCCCGGTGATCAGGTCCCGGGCGACGATGCCGCGCGCCCGGCCGTCGATGACGACGAGGTCGAGCATCTCGGTGCGCGGGTGCATCTCCACGGTCCCGGCGGCGATCTGCCTCGACAGCGCCTGGTAGGCGCCGAGGAGGAGCTGCTGGCCCGTCTGGCCCCGGGCGTAGAAGGTGCGGGAGACCTGGACGCCGCCGAAGGAGCGGGTGTCGAGCAGGCCGCCGTACTCGCGGGCGAAGGGCACGCCCTGGGCGACGCACTGGTCGATGATCTCCACGGAGATCTGCGCGAGGCGGTGCACGTTGGACTCGCGGGCCCGGAAGTCGCCGCCCTTGACGGTGTCGTAGAAGAGGCGGTGGACGGAGTCGCCGTCGTTGCGGTAGTTCTTCGCCGCGTTGATGCCGCCCTGTGCGGCGATGGAGTGGGCCCGGCGCGGGGAGTCCGTGTAGCAGAACTGGATGACGCGGTAGCCCTGCTCGGCCAGCGTGGCGCCGGCGGAGCCGCCGGCGAGGCCGGTGCCGACGACGATGACGGTCTGCTTGCGCCGGTTGGCGGGGTTGACGAGCTTGGCCTCGAAGCGGCGCTTGTCCCAGCGCTCCTCGATCGGCCCGGACGGGGCCTTGGCGTCGACGACCGGCTCACCGGTCACGTACTGGGCAAAAGTGCTCATATCAGCTCACCACTCCGGTCATGACGCCCACGGGAACGGCGAGGAAGCCGACCGTGAGCAGCAGCGCGAGGACGTTCGCCAGGGCCTTCAGGGCGCGGTCGCGGCTGCGGCTGCCGACGCCGAGGGACTGGGCGGCGCTCCAGAAGCCGTGCCGGATGTGCAGGCCGACGGCGAGCACCGCGACGATGTAGATGACGTTGCCGTACCAGGTGGAGAAGGTGTCCACGACGTTCTGGTAGGGCTTGCCCTCCTCGAAGCCGCCGGAGTGCACGTGGCCGGTGGTCAGGTCGAGGATGTGCCAGACGATGAACAGGGCGAGGATGATCCCGCCCCAGCGCATGGTGCGCGTGGCGTAACTGGTCCGCGCCTTCCTGTGGACGTACTTGGCGGGGCGGGCCCGGATGTCGCGGCGGCTGAGCTGGTACGCGGAGACGGCGTGCGCGACGACCGCGGCGACGAGCACGACGCGGACCACCCACAGGGCCCACTCGTAGTGCAGGAGGGGCTCGCCCATGGTGCGCAGCCAGTGCGCGTACTCGTTGAACTCGGGCGCGCCGAAGTAGATCTTCAGGTTGCCGAGCATGTGGGCGACCAGGTAGAGCAGCATGATCAGGCCGCTGACGGCCATCACTGCCTTCTTGCCGACGGTCGAGTCCCACACGCTGCGTGCCTTGGACGGCCGTCGGTCCGTCCGCGTTGCCAGAGCCATGTCACAGAACGCTAGGGCCAAAGGTCCCCATCGGTCCAAGACATGGAACACCTCGTTTCCATAGGTTGTCCCTATGGGAGCGTTATGCTGGGCCCATGCAGTTCCAGCAGCTCCAGTACTTCGTGGCGGTCGCCGAGACCCGGCACTTCACCCGGGCCGCGGAACTGGTCCACGTCGCACAGCCGTCCCTCTCCCAGCAGATCAAGGCGCTGGAGCGGGAGCTGGGGGCGGATCTGTTCCTGCGGGCGCGCGGCAACATCACGCTGACCGACGCGGGCGAGGCGCTGCTGCCGCTGGCCCGGCGCATCCTGGCCGACGCGGACACGGCCCGGCACGAGGTGCAGGAGCTGGCGCAGCTGCGCAGCGGCCGGATCAGGCTGGGGGCGACGCCGAGCCTGTGCACCGGGCTGCTGCCGGACGTGCTGCGCGCCTTCCACGACCGCTATCCGGGCGTCCGGCTGCTGATCGAGGAGGGCGGTTCCCACGACCTGGTGCGCGAGCTGGCCCGCGGCGCCCTGGACCTGGCCCTGGTCGTGCTGCCCCTGCCGACCCCCTCCCCCGCGCTCACCACGGTGGAGCTGCTGCGCGAGGACCTGGTGGTGGTCTCCTCCCCGGACGCCCCCGGGCCCGGGCGGGACCGGCGCACCGTGCGCGTCGCCGATCTCGAGGGCGAGCGCCTGGTGATGTTCCGGCACGGCTACGACCTGCGGGAGCTGACGGTGGCCGCGTGCCGCGCGGAGGGCTTCGAGCCGCACTTCGCGGTGGAGGGCGGGGAGATGGACGCCGTCCTGGGCTTCGTCCGGGCGGGCCTGGGCGTCGCCGTCGTGCCCCGGATGGTCGCCGCGCGCTCCGGCCAGGGCCTGCGGGTCACCCCTTTGGCCCGCCCCGGCCTCGACCGCACCATCGCCCTGGCCCACCGCAGCGACGTGGCTCCGCCCCGGGCGGCCCGGGAGCTCCAGCGGATGCTCCTGGAGCGGTGACCGGGGTGCCGGCGGGCGGCACCGGCCCGGGTCCGTCCGGCACCCTCCGCCGGGACCGTCGGAGCCGGGGCCGGGCGGGCGCCTGCCCGGCCCCCTCATCGACCGCGGTGCCCGCGCGCCCGTGCGCCGGGCGGTGGGCCCACGGCGGGGACGCGCCTCGCCCGGTGACGGGCCGGGGACGTCCGGCCCCCGCGGAATCCCGGTGCCGGCCGGCGGGGAGCGGGACGGCGCGCGGTCCGTACGGCCTCACGGTGCCCGCCGGCACGTCACACCGCGCGGGCGGCGGGGTCAGCCCGCCGCGTCCACCAGCGCCAGTTCGTGCAGCCGGTCCGGTGGGCCGGGGCGGGCGTAGTACCAGCCCTGGGCGGTGTCGCAGCCGAGTATGCGGAGCTGCTCGGCCTGGGCCCCCGTCTCCACGCCCTCCACCGTCACGGCGAGGTCGAGGCTGTGGGCCAGGGAGACGATCCCCTCGACGATCTTGAGGTCGACCGGGTCCGCGGGGAACTGCTGCATGCTCTGGGTGAAGGAGCGGTCCAGCTTGAGGACGCTCACCGGGAGGCGGCGCAGGTTGGCGAGGTTGGAGTAGCCGGTGCCGAAGTCGTCCAGGGCGATGTCCACGCCCATCTCCGAGAGCCGGCGCAGCGGCTTCAGCAGGTCGTCGTCCGCGCCGATGAGCGCCGACTCGGTCACCTCCAGGCACAGCGCGTCCGGTTCGACGCCGGTGCGCTCCAGGATGTCCACGGTGTCCTGGACCAAGCCGGGGTGGGCGAGCTGGCAGGGCGAGAGGTTCACGTTGATGCGCAGCGGGCCCGCCACGTCCGCCCCGCCGCGCCGCTCCCGCCAGGCGTGGGCCTGGCGCACGGACTGTTCGAGCACCCAGCGGCCCAGCGGGACGATCAGCCCGGTGTGCTCGGCGAGCGGGATGAACCGGTCCGGCGACAGCACCCCGTGCTGCGGGTGCAGCCAGCGCACCAGCGCCTCGGCGCCCCGGACGCTGCCGTCGCCGAGGTGGACCAGCGGCTGGTACTCGATGAAGAACTCGCCCCGCTCCAGCGCCGCGGGCAGCGCCGTGGTGAGGCCGTGGCGGGTGATGGCGCGGGCGTCGGCCTCCGGGTCGGCGAGTTCGAAACGGTTGCCGCCGGCCGACTTGGCCCGGTACATGGTGATGTCGGCGCTGCGCAGCACCTCCGCCGGGCTGCGCTCCCCGGCCGGACCCTCGACCACGCCGATGCTGCCGCGCACCGTCAGGTCCCGGCCGTCGACGCCGACGGGGGCGAGCAGCGCGTTCATGATGCGGGTGGCGAGTTCGTCGACCGTGTGCTGGGTGTCCGGGCCCGTGGTCAGCGCCACGAACTCGTCGCCGCCCAGCCGGGCGACCATCTCCCCGGGTGCCGTGGCGCAGGACTGGAGCCGGTCGGCCACCTCGACGAGCAGCCGGTCGCCGGCCGCGTGCCCGAGACTGTCGTTGACGGTCTTGAAACCGTCCAGGTCGAGGTAGCACAGGCCGAAGCGCTGTCCCTCGCCGGCGCTCAGCGCCTTCTCCAGCCGCTCGAAGAAGAACGTGCGGTTGGGCAGACCGGTCAGGGCGTCGTGGGTGGCCTCGTAGCGCAACCGGAGGTTGAGCAGCCGCCGCTCGGTGGTGTCCTCCATGAGGGCGAGCTGGTACTGCGGTTCGCCGTCGGCGTCGCGCAGCAGGGACACCGTGAGGTTGGTCCACAGGACCGTGCCGTCGGGCCGGTAGAACGCCTTCTCGAGGTGGTAGTGCTCGCGGTCGCCGCGCACCAGCTCGTCGTAGAGGACCCAGGTCTGCGGGGCGTCGTCGGGGTGCGTCCAGTCCAGGACGCTGCGGCCGCGCAGGCTCTGCTCGGACAGGCCGAACATGCGCAGCAGTGCGGCGTTGACCTGGAGGACGTTGCCCTTGAGGTCGGCGATGCCGATGCCTATGGCGGCGCCCTCGAAGACCGCGCGGAACCTCGCCTCGGTGGCGTGCAGGGCCTGGGCCACCACGCCCTGGGCCCGGAGCGCCGCCTGGGCGATGGCCTCCTGTTCGGCCAGCGTCCGTTCGCGCAGCGCCTGCGCGTATCCGGCGGCCATGGCGTGCTGCAGCCGGGCGCTGCGGGCCCTCAGGTCCTCGCCGTCTCCGTCGCCGCCGCAGTACAGGACGAGGTAGGCGTCCACGCAGTCCAGGGTCCGGCTGAGCGCCTCCGGATCGGTGCAGTGCGCCTCCACCAGGGCGGCGCCGACCGCCCTGCCGGTGTCCGGGTCGAACGCCCTCGCCCGCAGTGCCTCGCTCAACCGCCTGGCCAGCGGGACCAGTTGCTTCTCGAACTCCGGCCGGGTCGACGAGGTCGAGGTCACCGGGAAGACCGCCCGGCCCCAGATCGTCGCGAACCGGCGAAGTCTGTCCTCCGGCCCGTCCGGCTCCGCGCTCACGCGGTACGCCCCACGCCCGCGTAAGCGGAGAAGGCGTAGGGATCCTCGTCCTCCGGTGCGGTGTCCGGCCGCCACTTCGGCATCGGCACCAGTCCGGGTTCCACCATGTCGTACCCCTCGAAGAACCGCGCGATCTCGTCGCGCGAGCGCATGATCAACGGGTTGCGGATGTTCTTGTACACGTCCACCGCGCCACCGGCCCGCTCCGGCGGCAACGGGATTCCCTCGTACGAGGCATGGGTGAGCATCAGCATACTGCCGGGCGCGAGCGTGTCGCGCAGCTCGGCCACCGCCGCGTACGGATCGTCCCCGTCCTCCAGGAAGTGGAGGACGGCGACGAGCAGCAGCGCCACCGGCCGCTTCAGGTCGATCAGCCGCCCCACCTCGTGGCTTTCCAGAATTTCCCGGGGCTTTCGGAGGTCGGCGGCGACGACGGCCGCGTTCTCGTCGCCCTCGAGGACGGCCTGACTGTGCGCGACGGCCACCGGGTCGTGGTCGACGTAGACCACCCGCGCGCCGGTGACGGCCGCCCGTGCCACCTCGTGGACGTTGCCGAACGTCGGAATGCCGGAGCCGATGTCCAGGAACTGGGTGACGCCCTCACCGGCCGCGAACCGCACCGCCCTGCGCAGGAACGCCCTGTTCGCCTGCATGATCTTGGGCAGTCCCGGCATGAACTCCATGGCCCGGCGGGCCGCTTCCCGGTCGACCTCGAAGTTGTGCGAACCGCCCAGGTAGTAGTCGTACATCCGGGAAACGCTGGGCACCGTGATGTCGATGCTCCGCGGGGCCCAGGCGGGACGCTCCATCTGTCTCTCCACAGCGTAGGCGGATCCGGTGTCCGAGCAGAGGCTACTGATCGCCCGCCAAGGGAGCGACCCCAAACGGAAATTGACCGTCCGTTCCCGGTCACTGCCTACGGCACGTGCCGAATGGGCAACCGTGCGCACCATACGAAAGGCATGCGCGGCATTTCGGAGAGTTCCGGCACACGGGGACGTCCGGTAAGCGGAGGAACCGGGCGCGCGAAAGGACGCGGCGCGCGGGAAAACGGGGCGGGACGCGCGGGAAAGGTGAGGAGTGCCGGAATTCCACGCGTCCCGGGGGATCACGGCGAAACGGCCCGCCTCCCCGCGGGACGCGGGGAGGCGGGCCGGGGCCGGCGGCGCCGGAGGGAGACGGCACCCTGGGGAGGTCGCGCTACTTCTCCGGCGCGCCGACCGGCTCTCCGTCGGGCCGCACCGCGTACCACGTCCCGCCGACGCCCTGGCCGTTGGTGTCGCCGGCGGCCTTGTCGCCCGCGAAGGTGTAGATCGGCCAGCAGTTGATCGTCTGCTGTGCGGCCTTGTTGTCGGGGCGGGTGAAGGTCATGTAGTTCTTCTTCCGGATGCCCTTGGTGTCGTCGATGTCGACCGGCGCCACCACCGGCCACTTCTCCAGGCAGGCGCCGGTGCAGGCGGAGACCGGCTTCGGCCAGGCCTGGTCCTTCATGAAGCGGTAGACCGTCCTGCCGTCCTTGTCGACGACGATCTCGCCGAGTTCGGGGTCCTTGCGGGTGGACAGGCCGGGCTGCTCGCCGACCTCCTGCGCCTTCTTGCCCTCGGGGGTGAGCGCGAACCACTTGCCGCCCACGGCCTGGCCCTTGACGTCACCCGCGTTGACGTCCTTGACGTAGCGGTAGGCGGGCCAGCCGCCGACGGTGAGCTGTTTGGTGCCGTCGGCCCGGACGACCTCGCCGAGCAGGGACTCGTCGATGCCCTTGCCGGCCGCGACGTCGTCGGCGAGCACCGGCGGCCAGGTCTCGGCACAGCCGCCGTCGCAGTTGGACTTGGGGGGTTCGGCGGTGTCCTGGTCGAAGCGGTAGAGCGTGAGGCCGAGTTCGTCCGTCACCAGTTCGCCGAGTTTGGCGTTGGTGGCGACGGCCAGCTCACCCGTGCCGCCGTCCGGGCTCGTGGAGGCTCCCTCGCCGGCTCCGGTGTCGATGCCTCCGAGGTCTCCGGGCACGGCCGAGGCACCCACGTTCTGGCTGTCGGCCGGGGGCGGGGTGTCCTGACCGCACGCCGTCGTCAGCGTCAGCACCGCCGCGGCGCTCACCACCAGTGAGGCGGTCCGCCAGGAGGTCTTCATCTCAGCTCCAGATCATGACAAGGGTGTTGCAGCGCCCTGCTGCGCCGCCGCTCGACGTGGAGTACGCACGACGGCACCTGCCGTGTTCAAAGCGGGCCGATATTTCTTCCGGAAGCCGTGATTCCTCCCCTTCCCGTCCCGTTCACCCGTCCGTCCCGCCCGCACCGCACATCTGCTCGCGCTCCACCGACGGGTGATCAGCACCGGATCAAACGGGAGTTGCCGGATTTACCTCCATCGGGGCATTCCCCCGGCACTCGCGCGTGTTCCGGTGGAACGCGGCTCATGATCTTCGTCGTGCATGGATTCGTACCGACCCGATCCGCCTTCGCCGCCCGCGTGTTGGCGACGGTGACGCTGACCTGGGCGCTCGTCGGCACGCCGGGCGCGGCGACGGCCGACGCCTGCGCCTACGCCTCGACCGGCCCAGGGGGGACGGAGGCGGTGGCCGTCGTCGGAGACATGACCTGGCCGCTCCCGCCGCTCTGCTCACCCCCCACC
>NZ_LIRG01000478.1 GCF_001419695.1 Streptomyces prasinopilosus | reverse complement strand
ACGGTGATGTTGTCCGGGCCGTCGAAGGCACCGTCCCGGGCCGGGTCGCGGTCGGCGCCGAGCAGGACCTTCAGGGTCAGGGTGCGGCGCCGGGGGTCGTAGAACCAGACCTGGCCGTCGTGCTGCACGGGGCTCTCCCCACGGGCGTACGAGGAGACGAGGTACGCCCCGCCGTCGCCCCACCACATGCCCTCCAGCTTGCGGGCGCGGGTGACCTCGCCGGCCCCGAACTGCTCGCGCACGGGGACGGTCCGCGCGTCGCGGTCGGGCACGTCCACCCAGTCGACGCCGTACACGGTGCCGGTCCGGGTGGCGCGGGAGAGGTCGTCGACGAACCGGCCGCCGGAGTCGAAGCACCGGGGTGCCTGGAGGACGCCCGCGTCGTCGGCGAGGGCGCGGAACCTGCCGGGGCCGTGCCGGAAGTCCTTCGGCGGGGTCCAGCGGAAGAACAGGCCGTTGGGCTCGTCGGCGTCCTCGGTGAGGTAGGCGTGGCCGCGCCCGGGGTCGATGACGACGGCCTCGTGGTCGTACCGGCCGAAGAACTTCAGGGGCCTGGGGTCGCGGTTGGCGCGCCGGTCGACGGGGTCGACCTCGAAGACGTAGCCGTGGTCCTTGGTCATGCCGTTCTCGCCGGCCCGGTCGGAGTTCTCCTCGCAGGTGAGCCAGGTGCCCCAGGGGGTGCTGCCGCCCGCGCAGTTGTCGGCGGTGCCGGCGATGCCGACCCACTCGGCGACGCCGCCGTCGGGGCGCACCTCGACGACCGTGCAGCCGCCGGGCGCGGCCGGGTCGTAGACGAGTCCCTCGACGAGCGGGACGGGGTGCTCGGCCTCGTCGCGCGGGCCGTCCATCTCGTGGTTGTTCACGAGGAGGGTGGTGCCGCGGGGCCCCGCGAAGGCGGCGGTGCCGTCGTGCTCGGCGGGGGTGTACTCGCCGGACTCCAGCCGGGTCTTCCCGCAGTGGGTGAGGACGCGGTAGAAGAAGCCGGCGGGCAGGGCGAGGATGCCGTCCGGGTCCGGCAGCAGGGGGCCGTAGCCGACCGTGGGGTGGGGCCGCCGGGCCGCCTCCCGCTCCTCACCGGCGCTCTCGGCGTCGTGGGACGCGAGGGCGCCCGGCGCGGAGGCGAGGGCGCCCACGCTGCCCACCAGTGCGACGCCCGCACCGGCGACCGCGGATGTCCTGGCGAAGTCCCTGCGGGTGAGCGGCATGGAGCCTCCTGTGACGGTGGGGTGCCGTGCGGGGGTGACGGGCCGGGGCCCGTCCACCGTCACGCTCGCGCCCGTGCCTGAACACCGGTTGAACTCCGCGGGGGCCTCCGGCGGCCGCTTCGGTGAACCGCGCACGGCCGTCCGCCCCGCCCGCGGACCGGGGCGTCGTGCCCCCGCCCGCGGGCCGGGTGCCGCGGCTCCGCCCGCCGGCCGCAGCGGAGCGCCCCGGTCCCGCTCCCGGCGCGAGGTGCCCGCCGTCCGCCCGGTTCCCCTGCCGCGCGTCAGTTCCCGCGCTGCGAGCGTGCCTTGAAGGCGGCCTTGCGTGCGGCCTTGGCGACCGCCTTGTCCGGGTGCAGCCGGCCCATCGCCTCCAGCACGTCCGCCGTGGCCGGGTGGTCCACCCGCCAGGCGGTGGCGAAGAAGCCGCTGTGCTGGCGGGCCAGTCCCTCCACCAGGGCCTGCAGCTCCTCGGAGTTGCCCTCGGCCGCGAGCTGTGCGGCCACCGTGTCGACGGTCAGCCAGAAGATCATGGTCTCGGAGGGCGGCGGCACGTCCGTCGCGCCGTGCTCGGTCAGCCACACCCGGGCCAGCCCGCCGAGTTCCGCGTCGTCGAGCACCTCGCGCAGGGCCGGCTCGGCCGAGACGCCGACCAGCGCCAGTGCCTGCTGGCACTGCAGCCGCCGCAGCGGCGCGTTCTCGTCGGTGCCGCGGGCGGCGGCGAGCAGCTCGCGGGCCGCGTCGAGGGGTTCGCGGCGGGCGAGCCACCGCTCGGTCTCCGCGTGGGCCGCGGCCGGCGGGAAGGCGGGGGTGCGGTCGAGCAGCGCGTCGGCGCCCTTGTCCGTGAGGTCCCCGACCGCCGGGGCGTCGAAGCCCGCTTCCAGCAGGCGGGCGCGCAGCCCGTACAGGCCGAGCGGGGTCAGCCGCACCACGCCGTAGCGGGTGACGTCGGTGTCGTCCTGGGGCGGGGCGGGCTCCTCGTCGCCCTCGGCCAGCAGGGCCTCGTCGACCGGCTGGTACTCCACGAGCCCGGACGGCTCCAGCAGGCGGAACCGGTCGTCCAGCCGCATCATCGCGTCGGACACCTCCCGGAGCACGTCGTCGGTGGGCTCCGGCATGTCGTCGGGGACGATCACGGAGGCGGCCAGCGCGGGCAGCGGCACGGGCGGGCCGGCGGGCCCCGCCTCGCCGACGGTCAGCAGGTACAGGTTGCCGAGGATCCCCTCGAGGAACTCCGTCTCGGCCTCGGGGTCCCAGTCGACCGAGGAGAGGTCGAGTTCGCCGGACCCGTCCCCGGCGACGAGGGCGTCGACGAGCCCGTCCAGGTCGGGCACGCTCGCGTCGGCGAGCACCGACTCCAGGGCGGCCAGCCACACGGTGAGGACGTCGTGCGGGGAGCCGCCGGTGAGCAGTGCCAGGTCGGCGCCCGCGGTGACGGTGCCCTCCTGCTCGTCGACGACGTCGACGAGTCCGGCGTCCACGGCGACGCGCCACGCCGCACTGGCGTCGGCGGTGGCGTCCTCGCCGCTCAGCCCGAGCGCCTCGGCCGCCGCGTAGGACGCCTCACCGATGACGCCCGCGGGACCGGTGTCGCCGACGACCGCGTACCGCACCCGGTCGCCGTACACGACGGCCACCACCGAGCCGCCCCGGACGCCGTGCGCCCGGTAGTCCCAGAGCGCGCTCGGCACCGGCACCACCACGTAGGGCAGGGTCTCGGAGTTCAGCGGACGGCCGTCGGACTGCGCGAACGCCGTGGAGGCGGAGAAGTACGGGTCGGCGGCGGCGTTGCAGCGGACGCCGGGCTGTCCGTCGCAGTCGATGTCCATGTCGGCCTTCCAGAACACGACCTCGTCGGTGCCGCACACGGGGACGGTGGCGGCGGCGCCCTGGTCGCTCCGGTACAGCCCTTGGGAGACGGGAGCGCAGTCGCGCACCCTTGCCAGCAGGTCGGCGGCGCCGACGGGGCCGTCCTGTCGCACGGCCGGTGGTTCCGTGCGGGCCTGCGGGGAAGCGGCGCCGTGGAGCACCGTGGGGGTGAGCACGGCGAGGCCTGCCACGGTCAGTGCGAGCGACTGGACAGGGATCACGGTGGGGGCCTCTCGTGGGGGACGCCGACGGGCACTCGGTCCCATCTCACCCCGGACCCGCGGCGCGGTCCTCGCGACGGGGCCGTACGGTGCGCGTCCGGCCGCCCGGCGAGGGGCCGGGTGCCTGGTCCCGCGCCGCCGCCGGCGCCCGTACGCGGTACGGCCGCCCGGGTCCTCGCACCGCCCTCTTGATGCGGCCGCCTCTTTCACGCCACCATGGGGGCGAGCATTGGTCCGGACCATTTCTGTGCGATCTCGGGAGGCAGAGTCGTGCGAGGCGTTCCCGCCGCCGGTGCCGTGCCCCGGCGCCGTCCTCCCGGACCGCGCGGTGGCGCGCTCCGCCCACCGCTCCCGCTCCGCGGTGCGCTGCTCGTGCCGGCCCTCCTCCTGGCCGTTTCCTGCGGTGCCGGAGGCGGTGACGGGGGGTCCGGGGACGGAAGCGGGCAGCCGCCCGGGGCTCCGGCGGGCGTCACGGCCGAGGCCGGCAGCGCCACGAGCGTGCATGTCATGTGGAACACCGTCGCCGCCGCCGGCGCCCGGGTGAGCCGGTACGAGGTGTACCGGGGCACCACAAAGGTCGAGGAAGTACCCGGTTCCAAGCACATGGTCGATGTCACCAGGCTTCGGCCCTCCACCACCTACGCCTTCACCGTGCGGGCGCGGGACGCGGAAGGGCGGCTCGGTCCCCGGAGCCGGGTGGTGCGCGCGACGACCCCGGCGGCCGCGGCCACCGACCGGTCCGCGCCCGGCCGCCCCTCCAACCTCCGCGGCAAAGCGGTCGGCGGCAGGGCCGTCCAGCTGAGCTGGTCCGCCTCGACGGACGACCAGGGGGTCCTGTCGTACGACATCCACCAGGGGGAGACGAAGGTCCACGGCGTCGGTGGCGGTCAGACCGCCACCGTGGTGACGG
>NZ_LIRG01000477.1 GCF_001419695.1 Streptomyces prasinopilosus | reverse complement strand
CCACTACAACACGCCGCACGCGCTCCTCGTACCGTTCGTCGCCCAGGTGCTCCCGGGCCCGCGCCTCGCACAGCTCGTGCGGCGTGTTGTAGTGGGCCGAACCGAACAGCCGCAGCCCCACCGACGGCCACATCCGGTCCGCCGCCCCCTGGAGCACCGCCGCCTCGGCCGCACTCCCCTCCGTGACGGTGACCAGGGCGAGCAGTTCCAGCGCCAGCACCGAACCGAGCAGGTCGCTGAAACCGTGGGCGCCGTCCAGGCAGTCGGTGAGCAGTTCCCGGGCCCCGGCGGGATCGCCCTCGCACCAGGCCGCGTACGCCAGCACGTACAGCGCGTAGGTGCGGGCCCACCGCTCGCCGTGCTCCTCGCACACCCGGCGGACGTCCTCGCACATCCGCACCGCGTCCGGCAGGGCCCCGTGGAAGGCGCGGGCCATCGCCAGCTCGATCCGGGCCATCAGCACATTGCTGTTGAGCTCCCCGATCCCGTCGTACCGCTCCAGCGCCGAGCGCAGCAGCGTCTCCGCGCGGGACACGTCGTCCGTGACCAGCGCCAGGCAGCCGGCGCGGTGCTCCGCGTACGCCAGCGCGGTGGGGTCCGCCGCCCGCTCCGCCCGGCGGCGGCACTCCCGGAGCGCGGCCAGCGCGGGCCCCGTGTCGCCCTGGAGGATCGCCACATGGGCGAGCACCCACAGGGCCTTGAGCCGGGGCCGCTCGTGACCGGAGTCGATCCGCACCGCCTGTTCCAGCCAGTGCCGTCCCTCGGCCAGCCGCCCGCAGCCCACCCAGGAGAACCACAGCGAACCCGCCAGGTGCTGCCCCAGATGCGCCTCGTCCGGGTCCGTCAGGCCCACCTCCAGGGCGCGGCGCAGATTCGGCAGGTCCGCCTCGACGCGCGCGGCGATCTCGCGCTGCCGCGGCGAGAACCAGTCCAGCTCGCACCAGGTGGCGAGTCCCACGTACCAGTCCCGGTGCCGCCGCGCGAGCCGCTCCGCGTCGCCCACGCCCTCCAGCCACTCGGCGCCGTACGCGCGCAGCGTGTCCAGCATCCGGTAGCGCACCCCGGCCGGGGTCTCCTCGCGGGTCACCACCGACTGCGCGAGCAGCGCCGACAGGACGTCGAGGACGTCACCTGCGGCCAGCCCGTTCCCCCCGCACACGTACTCGGCGGCCTCGAGGTCGAAGTGCCCCGCGAACACCGAGAGCCGCGCCCACAGCAGCCGCTCCTCGGGCGTGCACAGCTCATGGCTCCAGCCGATCGCGGTCCGCAGCGTCCGGTGCCGGGGCAGGGCGTCCCGGCCGCCGCCGGTCAGCAGCCGGAACCGGTCGCCGAGCCGTTCCAGCACCTGCTCCGGCGACAGCGCGTCCAGCCGGCCGGCGGCCAGCTCGATCGCGAGCGGGATGCCGTCGAGACGCCGGCACAGCTCCCGCATCTGCCCCTCGTCCCCGGCGCCCGCCGCATGCTGTCCCGCGCGCACCGCCAGCAGCCGGACCGCCTCGTCCTCGCCCAGCGGGGCCAGCGGTACCAGCCGTTCCCCGGCCACGGACAGCGCCCGGCGTCCCACGGCGAGCACCCGCAGCCCCGGAGCCCGGCGCAGCAGATCGGCCACCAGGTCGGCGCAGGCGTCCACCAGGTGCTCGAACCCGTCCAGCACCAGCAGCAGCCGGCGCTCCGCCAGATGGCTTCGCAGCGTCTCGCGCGGCAGCCGGGCGGTGTGGTCCGTCAGACCCAGGGCCTCCACCACCACGTGGTCGACGAACTCCGCGTCCCCGAGCGCCGCCAGCTCCACCCGCCAGACCCCGTCCCGCGGCGCGCGCCGCGCGGACGCCCGGGCGGCCAGCCGCGACTTGCCGACCCCGCCGGGTCCGGTCACCGTGACCAGCCGCGAGGCGTCGAGCGCCCGGGACAGTTCGTCCAGTTCCGCCGCACGGCCCACGAACGCGTCCGGCTCCAGCGGCAGGTTGCCCTCCGCACCCCGCGACGGGCCGCCCTCCGCCGGTGCGCCGCCGCACCCGATGTCCCCCATGGGACACGGAGCGTACTGAACCGTGTTCAGTCCGTACAATCCCTTCCCCCGACTCCGCCCGCGGCGGGCGGTAATCCGGTACGGAGTCCCGCCGGTGGCGCGATAGGCTCGGTGCACGAATTTCTCGATGCCCTCGATGTCTCAGGCACGTTTCTCAGGGAGCAGGTGCGCACAGTGTCCGGTGGAGAGGTGGCCGGAATCCTGGTGGCCGTGTTCTGGGCGATCCTGGTCTCCTTCCTCGCCGTCGCACTGGCGAGGCTGGCCCAGACGCTCCGGGCGACCACCAGACTCGTGGCGGACGTGACCGACCAGGCCGTCCCGCTGCTGGCCGACGCCTCCACCGCGGTGCGCTCCGCGCAGACCCAGATCGAGCGGGTCGACGCGATCGCCTCCGACGTCCAGGAGGTCACCTCCAACGCCTCCGCCCTGTCGACCACCGTCGCCTCCACCTTCGGCGGCCCGCTGGTCAAGGTCGCCGCGTTCGGCTACGGCGTGCGCCGGGCCGTCAGCGGACGCAGGGAGGGAGCGGCCGCCAGGACCGAGCCCGCGAAGGCGCCGGACCGCACCGTGATCGTGGGCCGCACCGTCCCGGGCACGCGGCGGGCCGGGCGCACCCGGGGAAAGAAGGACTGACCCAGCGATGTTCCGCCGTACGTTCTGGTTCACCACCGGCGTCGCCACCGGTGTGTGGGCCACCACCAAGGTCAACCGGAAACTGAGGCAGCTGACGCCCGAGAGCCTCGCCGCGACCGCGGCGAACAAGGCGATCGAGGCCGGCGGCCGGATCAGGGACCGGGCGGTGGACTTCGCACTCGACGTCCGCGACCACATGGCCCGGCGCGAGGCCGAACTGGGCGACGCCCTCGGTCTCGACGCCCGCGTCGACCGGGAACTCCCGGCGTCCCGCCGGTACACCGCCATCGAGAACCGCAACAGCCCGAAGAACGAACCGCGGTACGCCGAGGACCCGGCGCACCCGACGAACCCGTACAACCGGAATGAGGACCACTGATGGAGTCGGCCGAGATCCGCCGCCGCTGGCTGAGCTTCTTCGAGGAGCGCGGGCACACCGTCGTCCCTTCGGCGTCGCTCATCGCGGACGACCCGACTCTGCTCCTCGTCCCGGCCGGCATGGTGCCCTTCAAGCCCTACTTCCTGGGCGAGGTCAAGCCGCCCTTCACGCGCGCCACCAGCGTCCAGAAGTGCGTGCGCACGCCGGACATCGAAGAGGTCGGCAAGACCACCCGGCACGGCACGTTCTTCCAGATGTGCGGCAACTTCTCCTTCGGCGACTACTTCAAGGAAGGCGCCGCCGAGCTGGCCTGGGAGCTGCTCACCAGCCCCCAGGACAAGGGCGGCTACGGTCTGGACCCCGAGCGCCTGTGGATCACGGTCTACGAGGAGGACGACGAGGCCGAGCGCATCTGGCGCGACGTCGTCGGCGTGCCCGCCGAGCGCATCCAGCGCCTGGGCAAGAAGGACAACTACTGGGACATGGGCGTCCCCGGCCCCTGCGGCCCCTGCTCCGAGATCAACTACGACCGCGGCCCCGAGTTCGGCGCCGAGGGCGGCCCCGCCGTCAACGACGAGCGGTACGTGGAGATCTGGAACCTCGTCTTCATGCAGTACGAACGCGGCGAGGGCGCGGGCAAGGACTACCCGATCCTCGGCGACCTGCCGAGCAAGAACATCGACACGGGCCTCGGTCTCGAGCGGCTCGCCATGATCCTGCAGGGCGTGCAGAACCTGTACGAGATCGACACCTCCATGGCCGTCATCGACAAGGCCACCGCCCTGACCGGGGTCCGCTACGGCGACGCCCAGGACTCGGACGTCTCGCTGCGCGTGGTCACCGACCACATGCGCACCTCGGTCATGCTCATCGGCGACGGCGTCACCCCCGGCAACGAGGGCCGCGGCTACGTGCTGCGCCGCATCATGCGCCGCGCCATCCGCAACATGCGCCTGCTCGGCGCCACCGGCCCGGTCGTCAAGGACCTGGTCGACGTCGTCATCGGCATGATGGGGCAGCAGTACCCCGAGCTCGTCACCGACCGCGAGCGGATCGAGAAGGTCGCCGTCGCCGAGGAGAACGCCTTCCTCAAGACGCTGAAGGCCGGCACCAACATCCTCGACACCGCCGTCACCGAGACCAAGCAGGCCGGTGGCACGGTCCTGTCCGGCGACCGGGCCTTCCTGCTCCACGACACCTGGGGCTTCCCGATCGACCTCACCCTGGAGATGGCCGCCGAGCAGGGCCTCTCCGTGGACGAGGACGGCTTCCGGCGCCTGATGAGGGAGCAGCGGGAACGGGCCAAGGCCGACGCCCGGGCCAAGAAGACCGGCCACGCCGACCTCGGCGCCTACCGCGAGATCGCCGACCGGGCCGGCGCCACCGACTTCACCGGCTACAGCGACACCGAGGGCGAGTCCACCGTCGTGGGCATCCTGGTCGACGGCGTCTCCTCGCCGGCCGCCACCGAGGGCGACGAGGTGGAGATCGTCCTGGACCGCACCCCCTTCTACGCCGAGGGCGGCGGACAGATCGGCGACACCGGGCGCATCAGGGCCGACTCCGGCGCCGTCATCGAGATCCGCGACTGCCAGAAGCCGGTCCCGGGCGTCTACGTGCACAAGGGCGTCGTCCAGGTCGGCGAGGTCACCGTCGGCGCCAAGGCCCACGCCTCCATCGACGAGCGCCGCCGCAAGGCCATCGCCCGCGCCCACTCGGCCACCCACCTCACCCACCAGGCCCTGCGCGACGCCCTCGGCCCGACGGCCGCCCAGGCCGGCTCCGAGAACCAGCCCGGCCGCTTCCGCTTCGACTTCGGCTCGCCGTCCGCCGTTCCGACGGCCGTGATGACCGACGTCGAGCAGAAGATCAACGAGGTGCTCGCCCGCGACCTGGACGTGCGCGCCGACGTCATGGGCATCGACGAGGCCAAGAAGCAGGGCGCCATCGCCGAGTTCGGCGAGAAGTACGGCGAGCGCGTGCGCGTGGTGACCATCGGCGACTTCTCCAAGGAGCTGTGCGGCGGCACCCACGTGCACAACACCGCCCAGCTGGGCCTGGTGAAGCTGCTCGGCGAGTCCTCCATCGGCTCCGGGGTGCGCCGCATCGAGGCCCTGGTCGGCGTGGACGCCTACAACTTCCTCGCCCGCGAGCACACGGTCGTCGCCCAGCTCCAGGAGCTGATCAAGGGCCGCCCGGAGGAGCTCCCGGAGAAGGTCTCCGCCATGCTCGGCAAGCTCAAGGACGCCGAGAAGGAGATCGAGAAGTTCCGTGCCGAGAAGGTGCTCCAAGCCGCCGGAGGCCTCGCCGAGTCCGCCAAGGACGTCCACGGCGTCGCCCTGGTGACCGGGCAGGTCCCGGACGGGACCACCGCCGACGACCTGCGCAAGCTGGTCCTCGACGTACGCGGCCGCATCCAGGGCGGCCGGGCCGCCGTGGTCGCCCTGTTCACCACCGTCAACGGCAAGCCCCTGACGGTCATCGCCACCAACGAGGCCGCCCGCGAGCGCGGTCTCAAGGCCGGTGACCTGGTCCGCACCGCCGCCAAGACCCTCGGCGGCGGCGGTGGCGGCAAGCCGGACGTCGCCCAGGGCGGCGGCCAGAACCCGGCCGCCATCGGCGACGCCGTGGACGCCGTCGAGCGGCTCGTGGCGGACACGGCCAAGTGAGCGGACCGATGGACGATCCCTCGGAGGGCCGGGTCATGCGCCGCGGCCGACGGCTCGCGATCGACGTCGGGGACGCCCGGATCGGGGTCGCCTCCTGCGACCCCGACGGGATCCTCGCCACCCCGGTCGAGACCGTCCCCGGCCGGGACGTGCCGGCGGCCCACCGGCGCCTCCGCCTGCTCGTGGAGGAGTACGAGCCGATCGAGGTCGTCGTCGGCCTCCCCCGCTCCCTCAAGGGGGGCGAGGGCCCCGCGGCGGTCAAGGTCCGCGGCTTCGCGCGGGAACTGGCCCGCGGGATCGCCCCGGTGCCCGTGCGCCTCGTCGACGAGCGCATGACGACGGTGACGGCGAGCCAGGGGCTGCGTGCCTCGGGCGTGAAGTCGAAGAAGGGACGCTCCGTCATCGACCAGGCCGCCGCCGTGATCATCCTCCAGCAGGCCCTCGAATCCGAACGGGTGTCAGGCAATGCACCCGGTGAGGGCGTCGAAGTGGAGAGGTGATCGCGGTACGGTAACGTTCCGCGCGATGCGGTGGCGTTCGAACAGCCGCCGCGAAAGAGAGGCGGAACGGACGCCGGCCACCCCCACAGCCGCGTGACCGACGCCTCGCGGCTCTAGGGGATCGATGACTGAGTATGGCCGGGGCCGAGGCTCCGAACCGTGGCATCCGGACGACCCGTTGTACGGGGACGGCGGATGGGGAGGGCAGCAGACCCAGCAGGGTCAGCAGCCCCCCTACGACGGCCAGGCGCAGCACTACCCGCAGCAGCCGCAGCAGCAGCAGTACGGCGACTGGGGCACCGCCGAGCAGCAGGGCGGGTACAGACAGCAGCAGTACGGGCAGTACGACCAGCTGCAGGACCACCCGCAGCAAGGTCACCAGCAGCAGTACGGCGACCAGCAGTACGGGCAGCAGTACGCCCCCCAGCAGGCGCAGCACCCGGAGCAGCAGTATCCGGAGCAGCAGCACCAGGATCAGCCGCACCCGGACCAGCAGCAGTACGACACGGGCGGCTGGCAGACCGGCGCCCAGGCCCACCCGCAGGACCCGTACGCGGCGGCCGACCCCGCGGACCCGTACGGGCAGCAGGGCGGGGCGTACGGCGACCAGCAGCCCGACCACTACGCGGCCCCCGACGCCTACCCGCCGCCGGAGCCCCCGGCCCGGCGCGGCGCCGAGCCCCGGCGGCGGCCGGAGCAGGACGAGGAACCGGAGCCGGGGGCCGACTGGGACCCGGGCCCCGACCAGGGCGAACACGCCTTCTTCTCGGACGACGGTGAGGACGAGGACGAGCGCGACGAGCCCGGCGACCGTGGCGAGCGCCGCGGCAGGGGCGGCAAGGGCACCAAGGGCGGCAAGGGCACCAAGGAGAAGAAGCGGCGCAACGGGGTCGCCTGCCTCGTGGTGGCGGTCGCCCTCGGCGGCGGCGTGGTCGGTGTGAGCTATGTCGGCTGGCAGTTCGTCAAGGATCGTTTCGGCAGCCCCCCGGACTTCGAGGGCGACGGCAACGGCGAGCAGGTGGCCGTCACGATCCCCAAGGGTTCGACCGGGTACGCCATGGGCCAGGTGCTCAAGAAGGAAGGCGTGGTCAAGAGCGTCGACGCCTTCGTCGCGGCCCAGGGGAGCAACCCGCAGGGCAAGACGATCCAGGACGGCGTCTACACGCTCGAGCTGGAGATGTCGGCCGCGAGCGCGGTCGAGCTGATGCTCAGCCCGAAGAGCCGCAACAACCTGATCATCGCCGAGGGCCTGCGCAACGGCGCCGTCTACAAGCTCATCGACAAACGCCTCGAGCTCGACGACGGGACGACCGAGGAGATCGCGGAGAAGGACTGGAAGAAGCTCGGCCTGCCCGACTGGGCGGTGAACGGCGGGGACGTCAAGGACCCGCTGGAGGGCTTCCTCTACCCGTCCAGCTACGCGGTGGGCAAGGGTGCGAAGCCCGCGGACGTACTGAAGGAGATGGTGGGCCGGGCCGCCGGGAAGTACGAGGAACTGCGGTTCGAGGAGAAGGCCGAGAGCCTCGGCCTCGAAGGACCGTGGGAACTGGTCACGGTGGCCAGCCTGGTGCAGGCCGAGGGGAAGACCCACGACGACTTCCGCAAGATGTCCGAGGTCGTCTACAACCGCCTCAAGCCCACCAACACCGAGACGAACCAGCTGCTCCAGTTCGACTCGACCTTCAACTACCTGAAGGGCGAGAGCAACATCGACATCAGCGAGTCCGAGATCAACAGCAACAAGGACCCGTACAACACCTACACCAACAAGGGGCTGCCGCCCGGCCCCATCGGCAACCCCGGGGACGACGCGCTGACCGCGGCCCTGAAGCCGACCGAGGACGGCTGGATCTACTTCGTGGCCACCGACGGCGTGGACAAGACGGAGTTCGCCAAGACGCACGACGAGTTCCTGAAGCTGAAGGAAAAGTTCAATGCCAGCTCGGGCAGCTGACCGTCGCCGGGCCGCCGTCCTGGGCTCCCCGATCGCCCACTCCCTCTCCCCGGTCCTGCACCGCACGGCCTACGCGGAGCTGGGACTGGAGGGCTGGACGTACGACCGGTTCGACGTCGACGAGAAGGCGCTGCCGGGCTTCCTCGAGACGCTCGGGGACGAGTGGGCGGGACTGTCCCTGACCATGCCGCTGAAGCGGGCCGTGATCCCGCTGCTGGACGGCGTCAGCGACACCGCCGCCTCGGTCGACGCGGTCAACACCGTCGTCCTCACCGGGGACGGCCGCCGGACCGGGGACAACACCGACATCCCCGGCATGGTCGCCGCCCTGCGCGAGCACGGCATCGACCAGGTGGACACCGCCGCGATCCTCGGCGCCGGCGCCACCGCGTCGTCCGCGCTCGCGGCACTCGCGCGGATCTGCACGGGTGAGGTCACCGTCTACGTCCGCAGCGAGGTCCGCGGCGCCGAGATGCGCCGGTGGGCCGAGCGGCTGGGCGTGGCGGTGCGCGTCGCCGGCTGGGACGACGCCGAGCGGGCCCTGCACGCCCCGCTGGTGGTCGCCACCACCCCGGCGGGTGTCACCGACGGGCTCGCCCGAGCCGTCCCGGAACGCCCCGCGGCCCTCTTCGACGTGCTCTACGACCCCTGGCCGACCGTTCTCGCGGCCCGCTGGTCGGCGTACGGCGGCGCGGTGGTCGGCGGCCTCGACCTGCTGGTGCACCAGGCGGTGCTCCAGGTCGAGCAGATGACGGGACGCTCCCCGGCCCCGCTGGACGCCATGCGGAGGGCGGGGGAACGGGCGCTCGCGGCCCGGTAGGAGCCCGTCCGGTTCCGCGGGGACGGGAGCGGGGCGAGGACGCGCCTTCCCGTCCGCGGGCACGTCACCGGCACCGGTGAGGTCCCCGATCCCCGAGCCCGTGCCGGGCCTCCCGCCCGACCGGGCGCGGAGCACGTGCCGGTCCCGGCCGGTCTCGCCGTCGCGCCCCGAATCGTCGGGGCCGAACGCGGGACCGCCCGCCGGCGCCACCCGTGCGGGCCGGCCGGTCCGTGCGGCGGGAGCCCCGTACGGACAGGGCGCCGGAGCCGGCCTCCCGGGCCGGTGCGCGCCGCCCGGCCGACCCGCACGCCCCGTGCGGGGCACGCCGGAGCGGAACGGTGCGGACCTCCCCGGACCCGCGCTCCCCGACAGCGGAGCCCGGGGGACGGCCGGGCCCGATGCCCGGGACCGGCCGCCGGAGCCGGGGCCGGACCGCTCCGTCAGGACCCCGGGACCGGCCGCCCCTCCGCCCCGCCGACGCCCGTCCGACTGATGGACCGGCGACCGGACACGCCGCCCGAACGTGGGAGGATCGGACGTGGCGGGCCGGGGCCGCGCACCCCGTCGCGCCACAGCCGTACGCGATCACGCGCGTGCGCAGGGCAGTACCGGGCGCGAGCATGGAGGAGCACCGTTGAGCAGGTTGCGCTGGCTGACCGCGGGGGAGTCCCACGGTCCCGCACTCGTCGCGACGCTGGAGGGTCTTCCCGCCGGCGTGCCGATCACCACGGACATGGTGGCGGACCATCTCGCGAGGCGGCGGCTGGGCTACGGCCGCGGTGCCCGGATGAAGTTCGAACGGGACGAGGTCACCTTCCTCGGCGGCGTGCGGCACGGCCTCACCCTCGGCTCCCCGGTCGCGGTCATGGTGGGCAACACCGAGTGGCCGAAGTGGGAGCAGGTCATGGCCGCCGACCCGGTCGACCCCGAGGTGCTGGCCGGCCTCGCCCGCAACGCCCCGCTGACCCGCCCGCGCCCCGGCCACGCGGACCTCGCCGGCATGCAGAAGTACGGCTTCGACGAGGCCCGTCCGATCCTGGAGCGGGCCTCCGCGCGCGAGACCGCGGCCCGCGTGGCGCTGGGCGCCGTGGCCCGCTCGTACCTGAAGGAGACGGCCGGCGTCGAGATCGTCTCCCACGTCGTGGAGCTCGCGGCCGCCAAGGCCCCCTACGGCGTGTACCCGGTCCCGGCCGACGTGGAGCGGCTGGACGAGGACCCGGTGCGCTGCCTGGACGCGGACGCGTCGAAGGCGATGGTCGCGGAGATCGACCAGGCCCACAAGGACGGCGACACCCTCGGCGGAGTCGTCGAGGTGCTGGCGTACGGCGTACCGGTCGGCCTCGGATCGCACGTGCACTGGGACCGGCGGCTCGACGCCCGGCTGGCCGCCGCCCTCATGGGCATCCAGGCGATCAAGGGCGTGGAGGTCGGCGACGGCTTCGACCTGGCCCGGGTGCCCGGTTCGAAGGCGCACGACGAGATCGTCGCCACCGACGAGGGCATCAAGCGCTCCTCGGGCCGCTCCGGCGGCACCGAGGGCGGCCTGAGCACCGGTGAGCTGCTGCGGGTGCGGGCGGCGATGAAGCCGATCGCGACCGTGCCGCGGGCGCTGAGGACCGTGGACGTCGTCACCGGCGAGGAGGCCGCCGCCCACCACCAGCGCTCCGACGTGTGCGCCGTACCGGCGGCCGGCATCGTCGCCGAGGCCATGGTCGCCCTGGTCCTCGCGGACGCGGTCGCGGAGAAGTTCGGCGGCGACAGCGTCACCGAGACCCGCCGCAACGTGACGTCCTACCTCGAGAACCTGGCCGTCCGGTGACTCCGCTGATCGTGCTGGTCGGCCCGATGGGCGTCGGCAAGTCCACCGTCGGACACCTGCTGGCCGAGCGCCTGGGCGTCGGCTACCGGGACACCGACGACGACATCGTCACCGGGACGGGCCGCAGCATCGCCGAGATCTTCGTGGACGAGGGCGAGCCCGCCTTCCGCGCGCTCGAGAAGCAGGCGGTGCGCACCGCGCTCGCCGAGCACGAGGGCGTCCTGGCCCTGGGCGGCGGCGCCGTCCTCGACGCCGGCACGCGCGAGCTGCTCGCCGGACAGCGGGTCGTCTACCTGTCGATGGACGTCGAGGAGGCGGTCAGGCGCACCGGGCTGGGCGCCGCCCGCCCGCTGCTCGCGATCAACCCGCGCAAGCAGTGGCGCGAACTGATGGAGGCCCGGCGCCCCCTGTACGAGGAGGTCGCCACGGTCGTCGTGGCCACCGACGGCCGCACGCCGGACGAGGTCACCCGCTCCACCCTGGACGCACTGGAGATGAAGCAAGCATGAGCAGCGAGGCAGTGACGCGGATCCGCGTCGGCGGCACCGCGGGCACCGACCCGTACGAGGTCCTGGTGGGCCGGCAGCTCCTGGGCGAGCTCGGCGGGCTGATCGGGACCGCCGCCAAGCGGGTCGCGGTCGTGCACCCCGAGGCCCTGGCCGAGACCGGCGAGGCGCTCCGCGCCGACCTCGCCGAGCAGGGCTACGAGGCCGTCGCCATCCAGGTGCCGAACGCGGAGGAGGCCAAGACCGCCGAGGTCGCCGCCTACTGCTGGAAGGCGCTCGGCCAGTCCGGGTTCACCCGCACCGACGTCATCGTCGGCGTGGGCGGCGGCGCCAGCACCGACCTGGCCGGGTTCGTGGCCGCCACCTGGCTGCGCGGGGTGCGCTGGATCGCGGTGCCGACCACGGTGCTGGCCATGGTCGACGCGGCCGTCGGGGGCAAGACCGGCATCAACACCGCCGAGGGCAAGAACCTCGTGGGCGCCTTCCACCCGCCCGCCGGTGTGCTGTGCGACCTCGCCGCCCTGGACTCCCTCCAGACCAACGACTACGTCTCCGGACTGGCCGAGGTCATCAAGGCCGGCTTCATCGCCGACCCGGTGATCCTCGACCTCATCGAGGCCGATCCGCAGGCCGCCCGCACCCCGCAGGGCCCGCACACCGCCGAACTCATCGAGCGCTCGATCCGGGTCAAGGCTGACGTCGTCTCCTCCGACCTCAAGGAGGCGGGCCGCCGGGAGATCCTCAACTACGGCCACACGCTCGGGCACGCCATCGAGAAGAACGAGCGCTACAAGTGGCGCCACGGCGCGGCGGTGTCGGTGGGCATGCACTTCGCCGCCGAACTCGGCCGGCTCGCCGGCCGGCTGGACGACGCCACCGCCGACCGGCACCGCACCGTCCTCGCATCGGTCGGGCTGCCCCTGCACTACCGCCACGACCAGTGGCCCAGGCTGCTGGAGAACATGAGGGTCGACAAGAAGTCCCGCGGCGACCTGCTGCGCTTCATCGTCCTCGACGGCCTCGCCAAGCCCACCGTGCTGGAGGGGCCGGACCCGGCGGTCCTGCTCGCCGCGTACGGAGAAGTGGCGCAGTAGCCCCCGCGGACCCCGTCCCCGCCGGGCGGGGCGATGCCCGGCGGGGACGGGGCTCCGTCTCACCGTGCCCCCTCCTCACCGGGCAGCCGGCCCGGCGGGCCGGGCACGCGGGGCCGGTTTCGGCCGTTCACCGGGCAACGGCAGGGGCGGTAATCGTTCGAACAGCGGCTCCGACGCTCTAGGCTGTCGGGGAGCGCGGGGCCACCCTGCCCTCAGTGCTCGCCGC
>NZ_LIRG01000476.1 GCF_001419695.1 Streptomyces prasinopilosus | reverse complement strand
TCAGGACGACGTTGGCGGCCACCGCGTCGTGCCCCTCGCGGAACACGGTCGCCGTCACCTCGAACGTCTCCCCGACGACCGCCTTCGCCGGCCGTCTGCCGCATTCGACGGCCGGCCGGACGTCCCGTACCGGGATGCGTCCGATGGCCCGGGTCGCCTTCATGGGTCTGTACCTCCGCCGTGCTCGACGCCGGGCCCGAGCCCGGTCGTGGGACGAAATGGAGGCGGGAAGGTCCTTCACCTTCCCGCCGGGGACCGCCGCTCGACCGCCGGCGGACCCCGCCTGGCCGCGGGGGCCGGCCGGGGCCTGTCGTTCTGTTCCTGCAGGTAGGTGACGGGACCGGTGCGCAGGTACCGTTCGGCCGCGTCGGCCGCCTCCCGCGCGCAGCGCTTGCCCATCAGCACGCAGAGGGTGTGGCCCGACTCCTCGAACGTCGCCCGCACCGTGAGGTCGGTGGGGACGGCGAGCATCACACGCTCCCAGGCCCGGTAGCGGCGCAACTGCCGGGCGACTTCGGCTCTGGCGGGTAGCAGCATGGCGCCGTTCCCCTTTCCGGGGCTCGTGGGGGGACGTTTCTTCCGGCGGTCGGGCGACGGCCGTGCGCGCGAAGGACACGGTGCCGCGACGGCGACCGGGGACCTTCACACATGGTGCACGATCGGAAACTGTGCGTCCTGTTGGACCATGGTTCGGTGTGGCGGGCCGGAGGGCGTCCGGGGCCGGGGTGAACTGCGCCCATCCGGCGCAACGGTCACCCGGGCCGTGCGCTCGTGTTGCACGGATGGACCAACCCGGTCACGCTGATGGTGACTCAGAAGCGCCAGCCGCTCACGTTTCGTGTTCGGGGCTCGTCCCGCAGGGGCGAGGGGAAATCGGGAGCTTCGCGGTGAGGAGCCAACGAAGATGAAGAGCGCAGTGCCCTGCTACTACCACCTCGACGTGGAAGTCGGCCCGGAGCGTCCGGAACAGGTCGGCCGCATACTGGCCGCCCACCTCCGGCACTGGGACCTGGAGAACCTGGCGGAACCCGTCTGCCGCGGCACCGGGATGCTGCTGCGCGCCATCGACGAGCACGCCACCGACAAGCACGCGTCGATCGAGATGTGGTGGAACGGCCAGCACCTCATCACTGCCGTCGGAGGCCGGGACCGCGCTCTGCGCCCCGACCAGGAGCTGCGCGGCTGCCTGGAACACATCGCCGCCAGCAGCCACGGCTGGGGCTGCTGCACCACCGCGACCGGCAGCCGGGTCGTCTGGTTCTCGCAGCGGGCCCGCGCCGACGAGCGCGTCCCGCTGGTGCCGACCGGACCGGACCCGAGGGTGAGCGAGGGCCTGGACCTGCCCCGCACGGTCACCGTCGCCCAGCTGGCGGGCCTGGCGCGCACCCCCGCCGGCCTTCTGGCGGCGGCCCGGTGACCCGGAGGAAAACCGGCCGAGGGGCGCCCGCGTGGAGCGGGCGCCCCTATCCGCTGGGCGCGGTCCATGACGGCGGGGGCACCAACTTCGCCCTGTTCAGCGAGGTCGCCGAGGGCGTCGAACTCGTCCTGGTGGACGACTCCGGCCGCCGCACCACCGTCCCGCTGACCGAGGCCGACGGTTTCGTGTGGCACGGTTACCTGCCCGGCGTCGGACCCGGCCAGCGCTACGGCTACCGGGTGCACGGGCCGTGGGCCCCGGCCGCGGGACACCGCTGCAATCCGGCGAAGCTGCTCCTCGACCCGTACGCCACGGCCGTCGACGGGCAGATCGACAACCATCCCTCGCTCTACGAACGCCGCCCCGACGGCCCGGACCCGGCGGACAGCGCCGGACACACCGTGCTGGGCGTGGTGACCGACCCGGCGTTCGACTGGGGCGACGACACCCGGCCCGGCCGGCCGTACGCCGACACGGTGATCTACGAGGCCCACGTCAAGGGCATGACCCGTACCCATCCCGAGGTCCCCGCCGAGCTGCGCGGCACCTACGCGGGACTGGCCCACCCGGCGGTGGTCGAGCACCTGACCTCGCTGGGCGTCACCGCGGTGGAGCTGATGCCGGTGCACCAGTTCGTCCAGGACGGTGTGCTGCAGAGCCGCGGCCTGGCCAACTACTGGGGCTACAACACCATCGGCTACTTCGCCCCGCACAACGCCTACGCCGCCCGCGGCACCCGCGGACAGCAGGTCGCCGAGTTCAAGACGATGGTCCGGACCCTCCACGCGGCGGGGCTCGAGGTGATCCTGGACGTCGTCTACAACCACACGGCCGAGGGCAACGAGAAGGGCCCCACCCTCTCCTTCCGCGGCATCGACAACTCCGCGTACTACCGGCTGGTGGACGGCGACTGGTCGCATTACTACGACACCACCGGCACCGGCAACAGCCTCCTGATGCGCCACCCCTACGTACTCCAGCTGATCATGGACTCGCTGCGGTACTGGGTCACCGAGATGCACGTCGACGGGTTCCGCTTCGACCTCGCGGCGACGCTGGCCCGGCAGTTCCACGAGGTGGACCGGCTCTCCGCGTTCTTCGACCTCATCCAGCAGGACCCCGTGATCAGCCGCGTCAAGCTCATCGCCGAACCGTGGGACCTCGGCGAGGGCGGCTACCAGGTGGGCAACTTCCCCCAGCTGTGGTCGGAGTGGAACGGCAAGTACCGGGACGCCGTACGGGACTTCTGGCGCGCCGAGCCGCACACGCTCGGCGAGTTCGCCTCCCGCCTCACCGGCTCCTCCGACCTGTACGCGCACAGCAGGCGACGGCCCCGCGCCAGCGTCAACTTCGTCACCGCGCACGACGGCTTCACACTGCGCGACCTCGTCTCCTACAACGAGAAGCACAACACGGCCAACGGCGAGGACGACCGGGACGGCGAGAACCACAACCGGTCCTGGAACAGCGGCGCGGAGGGCGACACCGACGACCCGTCCGTGCTCGAACTGCGGGCCCGCCGCCAGCGCAATTTCCTCGCGACGCTGTTCCTCTCGCAGGGCATCCCGATGCTCTCGCACGGCGACGAGGTGGGCCGCAGCCAGCGCGGCAACAACAACGCCTACTGCCAGGACAACGAGACCTCCTGGATCAGCTGGAAGCTGACCGAGGAGCAGCGTTCCCTGCTGGCCTTCACCCGGCGCGTCATCGCGCTGCGCACCGCCCACCCCGTACTGCGCCGCCGCCGCTTCTTCCACGGCGGGCCGGCGTCCCGCACGGGCCGGGGCCTGCCCGACCTGGTGTGGCTGCTGCCGGACGCCGAGGAGATGTCCGACGCCGACTGGCGGCGCTCGGACGCGCACAGCGTCGGCGTCTTCCTCAACGGCGACGCCATCGCCGAGCCGGACCCGCGCGGCCGGCGGCTGGTCGACGACTCCTTCCTGCTGCTGCTCAACAGTCACTGGGAGCCGGTGGACTTCCGCCTCCCGGACACCGCCTACGGCGAGCGCTGGACGGCGCTGATCGACACCGCCGACCCGGACGGCGTCCCCGACGAGTCGGAGTACAAGGCGGGCACCGGGCTGACCGTGGGTCCGCGCAGTCTGGTGCTGCTGTCCCGGCCGCCGCTCACCGCGCGGTGAGCGGCCGCGGTCCTCCCGGCGGACGCGCCGGGAGGACCGCGGGGGGCCGGCCGGGGTCAGCGGCCCCGGCGCGCGGTCACCGTGAACACGGCGCCCTCGTTGTCGCGCAGCACGGCCTCCCCGTCACGCCGGGTCACCACGCCGCCGCCGTGCCGCTCGGCCGCGCGGACACAGGCGTCCACGTCCGCCACGGTGAAGTGCACCTGCCAGTGCGGCCGGATCGTGGGATCGGGTGCCGAGCCCAGTGCCCCCGACTGGATGCAGGCGAGGACGTGCCCGTCCCCGCGCAGCACCACCTCCTCGCCCTCGTAGGCGACCTCCGTGCGGTCCGTCCCCGTCGTACCCCAGTCGAAGACCTCGCCGTAGAAGATGGCGGCGTCGAAGGCGTCCCGGGTGTGCAGCCTGATGAAGGAGGGCTGGGACCGCTGCCAGCTGAGCCAGTCGGTGGACAGCTCGCCCTCCCACACCCCGAAGGTCGCGCCGTCCCGGTCGGCCAGCAGCGCCGCGCGGCCCGGGGGCAGCGAGATCGGCCCGACCGCCAGGGTGCCGCCGCGCTCCTGCACCCGCGCCACCGCCTCGTCCGCACTGCGCGCCGCGAAGTACGGGGTCCAGGCCACGGCCATCCGCCACATGTCGGCGACCGCGGCGACGCCCGCCACCGGGGCGCCGTCCGCCAGGGCGACCCGGAACCGCTCGCCCAGCCGGACCGAGCGCCACCGCCAGCCCAGCACCGCCCCGTAGAACTCCTCGGTCGTCCCCAGGTCACGGCTGGTCAGACTCACCCAGCAGGGCGTCCCGAACACGGAGTGCGTCGGGAAGACGTCCGTCGTGCCGGAGGGGGAGGGCATGTCGTGGTTCATCACAGTCGCGTCCTGATCGCTGATCTCGTCGGCCTGGCAGGGACCCGTGGACTCCAGTGTCCGGCCTCTACGGCCCGGGGCGCCTGCCGAGTACCCCCACAGTGACGTCCGGACCCGTGCGGCGGGCCGTGGACACGCCCGGTGGCACGGGGCGGGACGAGTGGCGACGATGGAAGGGCCGGACATCCGCCGAAGGCGCCCGAACGCGGGTGCGGACGGCACGGGAGCGGCACACCGGACCCGGAGGTGACCATGCCCACGGACGGGGAAGCGGACCGCATCCTTCAGCTGGAGGAAGAGGTGCAGCAGCTGAAGGAGGCGGTCGTCTCGCACGCGGTGGTGGACCAGGCGATCGGCGTGGTCGTCGTCCTCGGGCGGGTGTCGCCCGACCAGGGGTGGACGGTGCTGAGGGAGATCTCCCAGCACACCAACGTCAAGCTCCGCGACGTCGCCGGGGCGATCGTGGCCTCGGGGCGCACCGGTGTGCTGCCGCCGGGCATCCGGGCGGAGCTGAGGAACGCCCTGGACCGGCTCGGTGCCCCGGGCTGCCCGGCCGCCGCGGCCCGCCCCGCCGGTCCGTTCCGCGCCCGGGACGCGGTGGCCGGGCCCTGACGGTTCCGGACGGCCCCGGTCAGCCGGCTTCCGCCCGCAGCTCCTCGCGCACCTGTGCGAAGCAATTGCTGAGCAGGCGGGACACGTGCATCTGCGAGATGCCGAGCAGCTCGGCGATGCCGCTCTGCGTCATGCCGCGGAAGAACCGCAGGTAGAGAATGAGCCGCTCGCGTTCCGGGAGCGCCTCGAGGCAGGGCCGTACCGCCACCCGGTCGACGACCGTGTCGTACGCGGGGTCCGGGCCGCCGAGCGAGTCCCCGAGCGCGTAGCCGTCCGTGCCCGGCATCTCCGCCTCCAGCGACAGCGCGGAGAAGCATTCCAGGGCCTCCGTGCCGGTGCGCACCTCGTCCTCGGTCAGATGCGCGTACGCGGCGATCTCGGCGGTCGTCGGGACCCGGCCGGGAGTGGTCTGCGCCAGCTCCTTGGCGGCGTGCCGCACCCGGTTGCGCAGGTCCTGGACCCGGCGGGGCACGTGCAGGGTCCACATGTGGTCGCGGAAGTGGCGTTTGATCTCCCCGGTGACGGTCGGCACCGCGTACGCCTCGAAGGCGGTGCCGCGCGCCGGGTCGTAGTGGTCGACGGCCTTGACCAGGCCCAAGGCCGCCACCTGGTACAGGTCTTCCAGCGCCTCGCCGCGCCCGCGGAAGCGCACGGCGATCCGCTCGGCCATGGGCAGCCAGGAACGGACGAGTTCGTCCCGCAGCGCCTTGCGCTCGGGGCCTTCCGGCAGCCCGGCGAGGCGGACGAAGTCCTGGGCGGTGTCCGGGGCGTCGTGGTGGGGATGCGGCTTCGTGGTGCTGCCGGCGATACGCATGACGCGCACCTCCCTGAGCAGGTGCCGGGTGGACGGGCACCGTGGGAGCGCGGACTCGGACCACACGGAGGAGACCCGGGGGCGGCGAGCCGGTTCCCACGGTCGTGCCTCCGGTCCGAAGCACTGAACGACTCATTCCCCGTATCAGTGAGGTGAAACGATTCTTCACATGCGGTGCGGTGAATGCGCCGGGAATCGCGGGAATTCCACGCTGCGGAACCGGGGGAATTCGGTGCGTGAAATCCCGGAGGGCGGCGGGCCGGCG
>NZ_LIRG01000475.1 GCF_001419695.1 Streptomyces prasinopilosus | reverse complement strand
CGCCGCCTCCTCGGCGGCGAGGGTGCGCACCTCGGGCAGCAGGGCGGCGGCGGCGAAGAAGGCGACGCCGGGCAGCATGAACAGCAGGACCCGGAAGATCATCTCGTTGCCGTAGCCGCTCGCCGCGAACATCGGCAGCGGGGCCGCCGTGATCACCAGCAGCGGCATCGCCCGGTACCGCAGTACGGGTTGCCGGCGGACCCCGGCCAGCGCCAGCAGCAGGACGGAGCCCGAGAGCAGCCTGGCCGCCCACGAGCCGGTGAGCGCGCCGGCGCCGGTCGGGGTGGTGCCGTACCCCCTCTCGACGTTGCCGCCGACGTCGCCCACGGCGCGGAGCATGTCCGGCAGCGCGGCGGACAGGAAGGGCAGCGCGGCCGTCGCGCACCAGGCCAGGAAGAGGACGACCGTGGTGGCCACCGGAACCCAGTCCCGGTGGCGGCGGAGCAGGACCAGCGCGAGCAGCGACACGACCAGCATGGCCGGGGTGAGCTGGTGCGAGATGACGATCGCCACCACCAGCACGGTGAGCAGGACCGTCCAGACCGCCTGCCCCCGCCGCCCGCCGCCCCCGCCGGTACGGCCGTAGCGGCGCAGCACCACGGCCAGCACTCCGAGGTGCAGCGCGAAGGCGACGGACTGCGGGGAGAAGTAGTCCTGGCCCACCCAGTTGGCGACGAAGAAGAGCCAGACCGCGGTCCAGATCAGCCGCCCGTCCCCGGTGAAGGTGCGGTAGACCAGCAGCAGCGGGAACAGCAGCAGCAGACTGGACGCCAGCGGCCACCACGCCATGTACATCGCGGCCGAGTCCACGCCCAGCAGCCGCACCAGCGCCGCCTGCGCGGCGAAGAAGCCCGGCCACTGGTCGTAGACCGCCATGTCACCGATCCGGTCGGCGCTCTGGAGCCCGCCGGCGGTCAGCAGGTGGTCGACGACACCGTCGTGCTTCCACGCCCAGGCGTACAGCGGGGTCGGGTAGAGCACGGCCTGCGTGGCGCGTTCCATCACCAGCAGACCGAGCACGTACGCCGCCGGCCAGCCGCCGGCCCGCCGCCGGTCGCGGACCGTGCACCAGAAGCCGGTGGTGAGGACGGCGAGGCCGGCCCAGAAGGCCGGGTGGAGCGCGGTGAGCAGGCCGTAGTCGTCGAGCCGCGACACGTCGGTGTGCCGTACCGCGTACAGCCACAGGGCGAGCGCCGCGCACAGCGGCAGGAGGAGGTGGAACGCGGGGGCGCGCCGCGCGGACCAGAGGGGCGGCAGGTCGGAGAGGTCCGTCACGGGTTCCCGGACCGGGGCCGGCGGCTCCGGGGAGGGGCGGCTCCGCGACCCGGTCCGCGAAGGCGGTTCCGCGGGAATGTCCGCAGGACGGTCCGCGGGGGTGGCGGGTGTCGACGCGCCCTCCGGTACGGGCCCGGACGCGGATCTCTCGCGTGGAGTGGCTGGCGGACGCACGGTGGTTCCCCCCTGGCGGTTCGGCTCCGGAAGCTCGGTCCGTTCGCTGGTTCAGCCGTTCGGTCGTCTGTGGTCGGACGGCCCCGACGCCGGTGCGCTCCCGCGGAACGGGGGCAGCCGGAGCAGGAGCAGCAGCAGAAGCAGTGCCGCGAGCAGCGGCGGGGACACGGGGGCGAGCGCGTCCCGCCCCACCCAGCCGGCCACGGCGACGAGGTACAGCGCCCCCCAGCGCCCCGGCCGGGACAGCAGGCCGCCGCCCACCCGCTCGAACAGCGGCCACAGCACGACGAGGCACAGCAACTGGCACACCGGTGGGCGGGGCGTGCTACGTCCGGGCCGCCGGATTCCTCGCGGACGCGGTGGGAGCCGACGGGCCGGAGCCGTTGCTGCGCTGGACGCCACCGGTGTGCCAGTTGCT
>NZ_LIRG01000474.1 GCF_001419695.1 Streptomyces prasinopilosus | reverse complement strand
CAGCGCGGCCGCGCTGAACGACCTGCTGCACGGGTTCGTGCCGGAGAGCCACGTCCACCGCGTCGACCACTTCCTCGGCATGTCGACCGTGCTCAACATCCTCGGCGTCCGGTTCGCCAACCGGGTGATCGAACCGATGCTGGGTTCGGAGCACGTCGAGAGGGTCGACATCGTCTTCGACGAGACGCTCGGCCTCGAGGGCCGGGCCGGTTTCTACGACGGCACCGGTGCCCTGCGCGACATGATCCAGAGCCATCTGCTGCAGGTGCTGGCGCTGGTGGCGATGACCCCGCCGAGCACACTGGAACAGCTCGACGTGCGGGACGCGAAGGCGCAGGTGCTGCGCGCGACCCGGGTCTGGGACGACCGCCCCGAACGGTTCAGCCGGCGCGCCCGCTACACCGCCGGCTCGGTCGACGGCCGGTCCTTCCCGTCGTACGCCGACGAGCCGGGCGTCGACCCCGCCCTCGGCACGGAGACCCTGGCGGAGGTCGTGTTCGCGGTCGACACCTGGCGGTGGGCCGGGGTGCCGTTCCGCGTCCGGTCGGGCAAGGCCGTCGGATCGCCCCGGCAGGAGGTGACCTTCTGGTTCAAGGACGCCCAGCGGGTCCCCGCCGGGCTCGTCGGTGACGTCCTGCGCAACCGGCTGCGGATCGGTCTCGGCGCCGGCCGTCTCCAGCTGGACCTGAACATCAACGGGCCGGGCGACCCGTCGACCCTGACCCCGGTGACGCTCGAGACGCGCTTCGGCCCCGGCGAGCTGTTCGAGTACGGCGAGGTGCTCCGGGGCGTCCTCGAGGACGAGAAGCCGCTGTCGGTGCGCGACGACATGTCGGTCGAGTCCTGGCGCATCGTCGAGCCGGTACTGGACGCCTGGCGCGCGGGCCGGGTGCCCCTCGACGACTACCCGGCCGGGAGCGCCGGCCCCGCCGGCTGGGAGGAGCGGGCGACATGAGCGAAGCGCTGAACACACGGCCCACCGGGGAGAGCGACTTCGTCGACCTCACCCCGCAGGGGGAGCGCACCGTCCGCAGGTGGGCGATGTCCATCACCATCGGCAGTTTCCTCTTCGGCTTCGACACCGGGATCATCTCCGGGGCGCTGCTGTTCATCCGTGAGGACTTCGGGCTGAACTCCTTCGAGCAGAGCTCCGTGGTGAGTGTCCTGCTGCTCGGCGCGGTCGCCGGCGCGCTGGTCAGCGGAAGGATCGCGGACCGCCACGGACGACGGCCCCTCCTCGCCGGCCTCGGTGTGCTGTTCTTCCTCGGGATCGTCGTCGCCGCCCTCGCGAACGGCTACTGGATGCTGATGCTCGGCCGCGTCATCCTGGGCCTGGCCGTCGGCGGGGTCTCGGCCACGGTGCCCACCTACCTCGGTGAGATGGCACCGGCCCAGATCCGCGGCCGCGTCCTCAGCCTCAACCAACTGCTCATCACCATCGGCCTGCTCGCCTCCTACCTCGTGAACTGGGCCTTCGCCGGGTCCGAGCAGTGGCGCGGCATGTTCTGGGTCGGCGGCATCCCGTCCGTGCTGCTGGTGCTGGTGTGTCTGTGGCTGCCCGAATCCCCCACGTGGCAGATCACCCACGGCAGGACGGACCGGGCCCGCAGGACGCTCGACAAGGTCACCGAACCGGGCGGCGCGGACCGGGTCGTCGCACGCTTCGGCGACACCGGCCGCGCCGGCGGGCAGGACGGGGGCCCGTCCGCAAGCGGGTCGGGAGGCGTGCGGGCGCTGTGGGCCCCGGCGGTCCGCCCCGCGCTCCTGGTCGGCGTGATCCTCGCCGCGCTCCAGCAGTTCGGCGGGATCAACACGATCCTCTACTACGCGCCGACGATCATGGGCGAGGCCGGCCTGTCCGCGTCGAACGCGATCTACTACTCGGTCTTCATCGGCGCCGTCAACGTCGTGGTCACCATCGTCTCCGTCTACCTCGTCGACCGGATCGGCCGCCGTCCCCTGCTGCTCCTGTCCCTGGTGGGGATGGGGATCTCCATCGCGCTGCTCGGGGTGGCGTTCTCCACGGATCTGGCCCCGGTGCTGATGCTCGTTTTCATGATGCTGTACATCGTGGCGTTCGGGATCGGCATGGGCCCGGTCTTCTGGGTCCTGCTCGGCGAACTCTTCCCCCCTGCCCAGCGGGCCGAGGGGGCCGGCGCGGGGTCCACGGTGAACTGGCTCTCGAACTTCGTGGTGAGCCTGCTCTTCCTGCCCCTCATCTCGGCCATCGGGGAGGGACCGACCTTCTGGATCTTCGCCGTGATCTGCGTGCTCGGGGTGGCGTTCGTCGCCAAGTGGGTGCCCGAGACGCGCGGCCGGCACGCCGACGAGGTGGGCGCGGACCTGCGCCGGCGGTGGAACGCGCCGGCGGCGTGACCCGCGGCCGCGGCGCGGTACGGTGCCGCGACGGTGGACCGGCCCGCTACGCGCCGCGCCGCCGGCCGTGCTCCGCGGTGGTACCGGTGTCCGCGTCCGGGGCGCCCGCTTCCGCTTCCGCGTCCAGGGTGACGGCGAAGAGCGCGGCGTCGTCCTGCAGCGTTCCCCCGGTGTGCCGGGAGACGGCGGAGAGCACGGTGTCGAGCACCGCCTCGGGATCGGGCGGGAAGCGCCGGGACAGCACCGGGACGGGGTCGAAGAAGACACCGTCCTCGTCGCGGGCCTCGTCGATGCCGTCGGTGAAGAGCACCAGGGTGGCCCCGGCGGGCAGGTCGAACCGGTCGACCGGGACCTCGTCGCCGCCGAGGGCGCCCAGGCCCAGGGGCAGGGACGGCACGGCCGGTTCCAGCGGGACCGCCCTGCCGCCGTGGACCAGCAGGGGCGCCTCGTGGCCCCGGTTGGCGATGCGGAGCACGGAGTAGTCGGAGGGGATCTCCACGATGACGGCCGTGGCGAACGACTCGCTGTCCGCCCCGCTCGCCTCCTCGATGCCGGCCTGCATCCGGTCTTCCAGCTGCCGGACGACACCCGGCAGGTCCGGCTGGTGGAGGCAGGCCTCACGGAACGATCCGAGCAGGGCGTTGACCGTGCGGACCGCCTCCAGCCCCTTGCCGCGCACGTCGGCGATGAGCAGGCGGATGCCGTGGGGTGTTCTGTGGATCGCGAACAGGTCCCCGCCGATGGCGGCCTCCTTGCCGGCGACCTCGTACCGGGAGGCCACGGTCAGCCGTCCCACCCGGTGCGGCGGGTCCGGCAGCACCGCGCGCTGCACCGTCGCCGCCACCTCGCGGCTCGTCCTCAGCTGCTGCCGGTCGCGCGCCAGCAGCACGTTGAGGCCCGCCGCGATGGCGGTGAGCACGGCCAGGCTGGTGAACGCGGTGATGTCGGAGCGGGCCGGCTCTCTCTCCAGGACCACCAGGAGGAACCCGACGGCGTTCGCCGCCACGCCGGTGGCGATCGTCCCGCGCAGGGAGAGGAGCGGCGCGGCCAGGACGGGGGCCGCCGCGAGCAGGGGGAACGTGCTGACGTTGTTCAGGAGGAACAGGTCGAGGACGAAGGCGCTCACGAGCAGTGCGGCGGGCAGCCACCGGAGCCACCGCTCGCGCTCCCCCGTTTCCCTGCGCCCGTCTCGCATGCGATTCCGTGTTCCTGAAGTGGTCGTCCCGTCGGTTCCGGTGCGGCTGCGATCCAGTCTCCGGCACGCCCCCGGCGACGGCGACCGGAAGATCCGCGCGGCCGCGGACCGGGCCGGCGGCCGGGGCGCCACCGCCCGGCGCGTCGCCTCGCGTGCCCCGGGCGCGTCCCTCCCCGGCTCACCCCCGCGGCCCGCTCCCGTGGTTCGTCTCCGGGGCTCACCCTTACGGCTCACCCCGTGGCCCGTCCGTGATCGGGCGGACCTTGCGGGGCCGGGGGATCATTGCGGAGGATGCAGTACGGGGACCGGGGCCCCCGTGCCGGTAACGGCAGGGGCGGACCGCTACCCGGAGCACAACGCAGGAGACAGCGATGTCCCACGAGGCTTTTGAGCCGGAGACCCCGCATCTCGACTTCGAGGGCACGACCCCCTACGAGGACTACGTCAAGGCCGACGTCCTCACCCACCTCCAGCACACCCTCTCCGACGACCCCGGAGAGATGGTCTTCCTGGTCACCACCCAGGTGATGGAGCTGTGGTTCACCGTCATCGTGCACGAGTGGGAGACGGCGGCGAACGCGCTGCGCGGCGACGACATCCCCACCGCGGTCGACGCGCTGAAGCGGTCCGTGCGGGAACTGGAGGCGCTGAACGCCTCCTGGAAGCCGCTCGGGCAGCTCACCCCGGCGCAGTTCAACGCCTACCGCGGCGCGCTCGGCGAGGGCTCCGGCTTCCAGTCGGCGATGTACCGGCGCATGGAGTTCCTGCTGGGCGACAAGTCCGCGTCCATGCTCGTCCCGCACCGGGGCGCGCCGCGGGTGCACGCCGAGCTGGAGAAGGCGCTGCACGAGCCGAGCCTGTACGACGAGGTGCTGCGCCTCCTCGCGCGCCGCGGGCACCCCGTCCCCGAGGAGGTGCTGCGCCGCGACGTGTCCCGGCGCTACGAGCCGTCGCCGCGGGTGGAGGAGGTCTGGACGGCCGTCTACTCGGGTGACGAACGGGACGAGGTCGCCCGGCTGGGCGAGGCCCTCACCGACGTCGCCGAGCTGGTGTGGCGCTGGCGCAACGACCACCTGGTCGCCACCCGCCGCGCGATGGGCGCCAAGGCCGGCACGGGTGGTTCCGCCGGGGTGGCCTGGCTGGAGAAGCGGGCGCGCAACAACGTGTTCCCCGAGCTGTGGACGGCGCGGTCCTATGTCTGAACAGAGGATCAGGGCGAAGGAACTGGACGCGGCCGACGTGCTGGCCGCCCTGCGCGCCGAGTTCGTGCTGGACGAGGGCGGCGCCGGGAGCGGCGGCGAGGCGGTCTACCTCGACGGCAACTCGCTGGGCGCGCTGCCCGCCGCCGTGCCCGGCCGGGTCGAGGACGTCGTCCGCAGGCAGTGGGGCGAGCTGCGCATCCGGTCCTGGACGGAAGAGGGCTGGTGGACGGCGCCCGAGCGGATCGGCGACCGGATCGCCCCGCTGGTGGGCGCGGCGGCCGGGCAGATCGTCGTCGGCGACTCCACCAGCGTCAACGTCTTCAAGGCGGTGGTGGGAGCGGTGCGCCTGGCCCGGTCGGCGGACACCGCCGCCGGACCCGCCCGTGACGAGATCGTGGTCGACGCGACCACGTTCCCCACGGACGGCTACATCGCCGAGTCGGCGGCCCGGATGACCGGCTGCACCCTGCGCCCGGTGCCACCGTCCGGGATCCCGGACGCGCTCGGCGAGCGTACGGCCGCCGTGCTGCTCAACCACGTCGACTACCGCACCGGCCGGCTGCACGACCTGCCCGCGCTCACGGCCGCCGTGCACGCGGCGGGGGCGTACGTCGTCTGGGACCTGTGCCACAGCGCGGGCGCGCTGCCGGTCGGACTGGACGAGCACGGCGTGGACCTGGCGGTCGGCTGCACCTACAAGTACCTGAACGGCGGCCCCGGTGCACCGGCGTACCTCTATGTGCGCGCGGAACTGCAGGACCGCTTCGACTCCCCGCTGCCCGGCTGGAACTCCCATGCGGAGCCCTTCGGCATGCGCCCGGAGTACGCACCGGCGCCGGGCGCGCTGCGCGGGCGGGTCGGCACCCCGGACATCCTGTCCATGCTCGCCCTGGAGGCGGCGCTGGACGTCTGGGACGGCGGCGTCACGATCGAGGAGGTACGGGCCAAGTCCCTCGCGCTGACGGACTTCTTCCTGGAGTGCGTCGAGGCGTACGTCCCCGGGGGCCGGGTCGAGTGCCTGACCCCGAGGGCGCACGGGAAGCGGGGCAGCCAGATCGCCCTGCGCTGTCCGGACGCGGGCGACGTCATGCAGCGGCTGATCGGACGCGGGGTGGTCGGCGACTTCCGCCACCCGGACGTGCTCCGCTTCGGCTTCACCCCGCTGTACGTCGGCTTCGCGGATACGGAGCGTGCGGCACGGGTGCTGGCGGAGGTGCTGACGGAGACCGGGGCGTAGGGCGTCACGGCGGCGGTCGGCGGGCCCGTGAAAGGGGCAGGATCCGCCGGCCGCCTCCCCGGAGGTTCACCGCGTGTGATGTCCCCATGTCCTTGCACATGATCGTCCTGATACCGTCCCGGCCAACGGCCGAACACTTCTCCGGTCCGTCACCTACGTTTCGTCGCTGAGAGGTTGGAGCATGACGGACGACGTCGCAGCCGCCCGGGCCGCCGCCGAGGAGGAGTCGCTCTTCTCCCGTCCGCCGGTCGACCCCGACACGACCGCGGCCTACGGCGACGACCCGGACCAGCTGATCGACTTCTACGTCCCGCGTGCCACCGGCGGCCCCGGCGGCCCCGCGCCCGTGGTCGTCGTCCTGCACGGCGGTGCCTGGCGGGCGCCCTACGACCGGCGGCACATCAGCCCGTTCGCCGGCTTCCTGGCCCGCCGGGGCTTCGCCGTGGCCAGTGTCGAGTACCGGCACGGGGCGGCCGGGGCGGGCGGTGGGGCCCCGGTCGCGGGACGCTGGCCGGAGACCTTCGACGACGTCGCCGCCGCGCTCGACGCACTGCCCGAGCTGGCCCGCCGGCACCTGCCCGGCGCCGACCCGCGCCGCATGGTGGCCACCGGCCACTCCGCCGGCGGCCACCTGGTGCTGTGGGCCGCCGCCCGCCACCTCCTGCCCGCCGACGCCCCCTGGCGCACCGACCGTCCCGCACCCCTGCGGGGCGTGGTCGCCCTCGCCCCGATCGCCGACTTCGCGGTCGCCGACAAGCTGGACGTCTGCGGCGGCGCGGTACGCCAACTGCTGGGCGGGGACGAGGGTTTCGTCGAGCGACAGCCGTACGCCGACCCCGTGCTGCTGCTGCCCACCGGCATCGCCACCACCGTCGTCCAGGGCCGTACCGACGCCGATGTCCCGCAGGCGGTCGCCGAGTCGTACGCGGAAGCGGCGGCCAAGGCCGGTGAGGTGGTGGGGCTGACGTTGCTGGAGGACGTCGGCCACTTCCCGCTGATCGACCCGGCGGCGGACGCCTGCGCGGTGGTGGCGGAGGAGATCGCCCAACTCGCCTGGTGAAACCTGCCCGTCGGGATGTTCCCGGCGGGCCCCTCTCCCCGGCGTCGCTGGTCGTACCCGTCATACCTGAGAGCCACCCCGGAGGTGAGCTCCCCGGTGGGACGCGGACCACCTGCGCCGATCCGTAACTTCCTCCCCTGAACGGCCCGATGAGCGGGCGGACGGACGGGGGGAACACTCATGGGGCACCGGTGGCGCCGCGCCGCACTCGCCGTGCTGGTCGCATCGGCGGTGACGCTGCATCGAGGTGGTCGGCCAGGCGGTCGACGGGCTGGACGCGGTCGCGCAGGTCGCCGACCTCGCCCCGGACGTCGTGCTGATGGACATCCGCATGCCCGAACTCGGCGGCATCGAGGCCACCCGCCGCATCACCACGGCCACCCCGCACATCCGGGTGCTGGTGCTGACCACCTTCGGCCTCGACGAGTACGTGTACGAGGCACTGCGGGCCGGTGCCTCCGGCTTTCTGCTGAAGGACGCCTCCTCCGACCAACTCGCCGAGGCGGTACGGGTGGTGGCGTCCGGAGACGCGTTGCTCGCGCCCGGCATCACCCGCCGCCTGATAGCCGGGTTCTCCCGGATGGACGCCAGACCCCGTCCCCCGCTCAGGGACCGCGTGGGCGCCCTCACCGAACGCGAGACGGAGGTGCTGTCGCTGATCGCGCAGGGCCTGTCCAACGCGGAGATCGCGGTGCGGCTGGTGGTCGCCGAACAGACCGTGAAGACCCATGTGGGCCGCATCCTGGTGAAACCGGGCCTGCGGGACCGCACCCAGGCGGCGGTCTTCGCGTACGAGTCGGGTCTGGTCCGGCCGACGGGGTACTGACGCGAGGGGCGGCCCGCCCGGGTGCCGTGTGAGCCGGGGCGCCGTGTGAGCCGGGGCGCCGGGGGCCGCCGGCCCCCTCCCCGTACGACTTTTCGTCCCCTTGTAGTACCTGAGACGGAGGCCCGGGAACCCCTCTCGGCGGGGACGCCCTCGGTCACCCGACCGGCCTAACGTGTGACCGTGACTGAGACGACCCACGCCCATCCCGCGGCCCTGTCGCCCGGGGACTGGGCCAAGACCCGCAGCCCGGAGTACCGGCTGGCCCGGAACGCCCTGCGCGGGCTGCGCCACGACCTGATCCACAACGCGTTCGCCTCTCGGCCGCTCCCGCGCCGCGAGATGAACGGCCGGCTGGCACAGCTGCTGCCCGCCCGCCTGCGGGAGCACGCGGGCTGGGCGCCGCACGCCCTGATCGTCGCGCTTGTGCCCCTGGCGTTCGGCGTCTCCGACGGTTCCTTCAGCGTGATCCTCGGTCTGCTCGCCGGGATCCCGATCCTGATGACCCTCGTCCGGCCGGTCGGCGCGTTCTGGCTGTCCATAGGGGCCGCCGTCATCTCCGCCCTGTACAGCAACATCTGGGGCCACTGGCCGTGGTCGCCCGCCTCCATCGTCTGCCACCTCACGGTGCTGACCGTCGTCGCGCTGCGCACCCGACCCCGCACCGCCGCCTGGATGTGGGTGATCACCGCTCTGTGCGGGGGCCTGGCCGAAACCCTGCTCGACCCGCCCGGTGCGTACGCGTACAGACTCAACACCGCTCCTCTGCTGGTCTACTCCGCGCTGATCCTGCTGTGCGTGGCCGTGTGGCACATCCGGCGTTCGGCCGAGAAGGAGGTGACCGCCCAGCAGACGGTCACCGCGCACGAACGCTCCCGGCGCACGCTCCTGGAGGAGCGCACCACCATCGCCCGCGAACTGCACGACGTGGTCGCGCACCACATGTCGGTGGTCGCCATCCAGGCCGAGGCCGCGCCCTACCGGGTGGAGAACCCGCCGCCCGAGCTGGAGCGCGCCTTCGCCACCATCCGGGAGAACGCGGTGGCCGCCCTCACCGAGCTGCGCCGGGTCCTCGGCGTGGTCCGCGCCGAGGACTACGAGGTCCCCGACGCCCCGCAGCCCACCCTCGCCGACCTGGACGCCCTGCTCGCCAACGTGCGGGACACCGGTCTGGACGTGGAGAAGGTGGTGACCGGGGCGGTGCGCGAGCTGCCGCAGGGGGTGGAGCTGTCGGCGTACAGGATCGTGCAGGAGGCGCTGAGCAACAGCCTGCGGCACGCGCCGGGCGCGAGCGCCCGGGTCGAGATCGGGTACGTCCTCGGCGGCCTCGGCCTGCGCGTGGTCAACGGCCCGGTCCCCGCACCGAACCTGGTGAAGCCCTCGCCCGGCGCCGGGCACGGCGTCACCGGCATGCGCGAGCGGGTCACCATGCTGAACGGCGAGATGACGACCGGCCCGACCGACGACGGCGGCTACGAGGTTGTGGTGTTCCTGCCGGTCGCCCCGGTGAACGAAGGTGACGCATGAGCGACGACGACCGCACCATCCGCGTCCTGATCGCGGACGACCAGATGATGGTGCGCGAGGGCTTCTCGGTCCTGCTGAACGCGATGCCGGGCATCGAGGTCGTCGGCGAGGCCGTCAACGGCCGGCAGGCGGTGGAGCGGGTCCGCGAACTCGCCCCCGACGTCGTCCTGATGGACATCCGCATGCCCGAGCTGAACGGCATCGAGGCGACCCGCGAGATCGTCGCCGCCGACGGTGCCGCGAAGGTGCTGGTGCTGACCACCTTCGACCTCGACGAGTACGTCTACCAGGCGCTGCGCGCGGGCGCCTCCGGCTTCCTCCTCAAGGACGCCTCCGCCCGCCAGCTCGCCGACGGGGTACGGATCGTCGCGTCCGGCGAGGCGCTGCTCGCCCCCACGGTGACCAAGCGCCTGATCACCGAGTTCTCCAAGCTGTCCGAGGCCCCGCGGCTGATGCCGTCCGCGCACGCGGCGTACGGCGACCTGACCGAGCGGGAGACGGAGGTGCTGGTGCTCATCGCGCAGGGCCTGTCGAACGCGGAGATCGCCGGGCGTCTGCTGGTCGCCGAGTCGACGATCAAGACCCATGTGAGCCGCGTCCTGGTGAAACTGGGCCTCCGCGACCGCACCCAGGCGGCCGTCTTCGCCTACGAGGCCCGGCTGGTGACCCCCGGGTGACCAGGCCCGTCGCCCCCGAGCGGGGTGACGGGCGTCTCTGGCCAGAGCGGGCGCGGGGGGCTACCGTCCGTCCATGGCACCTCCTCCCGACCTCGCGTTCGACCCGTGGGACCCGGCGTTCCTCGCCGACCCGTACCCCGCCTACGCCGAGTTGCGGGAACGGGGCCGGGTGCACTGGTTCGAGCCGACGCACCAGTGGCTGGTCCCGCACCACGCGGACGTCTCCGCACTGCTGCGCGACAGGCGCCTGGGACGGACCTACCAGCACCGCTTCACCCACGAGGAGTTCGGCCGGACGGCCCCGCCGCCCGAGCAGGAGCCGTTCCACACCCTCAACGACCACGGCATGCTCGACCTGGAGCCGCCGGACCACACCCGCATCCGGCGCCTGGTGTCGAAGGCGTTCACCCCGCGCACGGTGGAGCGGCTGAAGCCGTACGTCGAAGGGCTGGCGGGCGACCTGGTGTCCGCGCTGGTCGACGCCGGCGGCGGCGACCTGCTGACGGACGTCGCCGAACCGCTGCCGGTCGCGGTGATCGCCGAGATGCTGGGCATCCCGGAGTCCGACCGGGCCCCGCTGCGCCCCTGGTCGGCGGACATCTGCGGGATGTACGAGCTGAAGCCGTCGGGGGAGTCGGCGACGAAGGCCGTCCGGGCCTCGGTCGAGTTCTCGGAGTATCTCCGTGAGCTGATCGCCGAGCGTCGCGCGAAGCCCGGCGACGACCTGATCTCGGGCTTGATCGCGGCCCACGACGAGGACGACCGCCTCACCGAGCAGGAGATGATCTCGACCTGCGTGCTCCTGCTGAACGCGGGCCACGAGGCGACGGTGAACTCCACGGTCAACGGCTGGGCGGCGCTGTTCCGCAACCCCGGTCAGCTGGCCGCCCTCCGCGCGGACCACTCCCTGGTCCCCACGGCGGTGGAGGAGCTGATGCGCTACGACACCCCGCTCCAGCTCTTCGAGCGCTGGGTCCTGGACGACATCGAGATCGACGGCACGGTGATCCCCCGGGGCGCGGAGATCGCCATGCTCTTCGGCTCCGCCAACCACGACCCGGCCGTCTTCGCCGACCCCGCCCGCCTGGACCTCACCCGCGCGGACAACCCGCACATCTCCTTCAGCGCCGGCATCCACTACTGCATCGGCGCCCCCCTGGCCCGTATCGAACTCGCGGCGTCCATGAGGGCGTTGCTGGAGCGGGCCCCGGCGCTGCGCCTGGCGAAGGAGCCGGAACGGAAGCCGAACTTCGTGATCCGGGGTCTGGAGGGGCTGGCGGTCGAGGTCTGAGCCCGCCGCCCCGGTCCGCTCCGCCCCCGGGCGGACGGGGTCCCGGGCCCGTTCCGCACCGGGGGCCTTCGCGGTCCCGGGGCCGGCATCCGGGGCCGCGGAGGCGGGTGTCGTGCCGGAAGCCGTGAGCAGTCGGCGGGCATGTGTCCCTCAGGCGCTCACATGAGCGGGATCAGGACAGTAGAGGGCACAGTGCTCACGGTTCGGGGGCGGTGTGTCCCCCGCCCCCACCAGCTCCGGGAGCAGCGAACCGTCCCCGGTCTAGTCCGCGCCCGCGAGG
>NZ_LIRG01000473.1 GCF_001419695.1 Streptomyces prasinopilosus | reverse complement strand
GTCCGGTCCCGGCGGCCGCCGGACGGACCGGTCCCGGAAAGGCCCCGGCCCCGCCCTCCGGCACCGCTCGCCGCTCCGGCCGCGTCGGGCGGGGGCCCGCCGGCCGGACTCAGGGGGTGCCCAGGTACGTGGTGGCCTCGACCTCGTCGAGGTGGATGAGGATGTCGTGCGCCTCGCCGAGGGCGATCCTGTACTCCGTGGGGTCGGGCCATCCGGCGCCGATGTTGTGGGTGACGCGCGGCCGGGCCAGCCAGTCGCGGACGGAGCGGGGCGCGGTGCGCATGTCGAGGATGTAGTCGCGCTGGCGGGCCCGGTCCAGGGTGTGTTCGTTGGATCCCGGCCGCGCGGCACCCACACGGTGGGTCCGCATCACGTCGTCGTCGGTGCCGAACGCCTTGAACGCCCCCCGGTGGAAACTGAAGCCGATGCTGACGTAGCCCTCGTCGAACGTGTCGCGGAGGAACGCCCCCTGCGTCTTGGGGTATCGCACGTCGAAGGAGTCGTACGACACGTGCGTGTTGTGCGCCGAGACCAGGATCCGGTCGCCGGTGTGCCGGTGCCACCAGGCCACGTTCTCGGCCATCACCCCGTCGCGGAACCTCATCATCTCCGCGACCTGTTCCTCGTCGGTGATGTCGAAGGCGTAGCCCTCGGCCATCTGGTGGATGGCCCTGGCGTGCTGCACGGCCCACAGATGGTCCCGCCGGTCGGCACCGCGGCCGGCAGGCTGCTCCCGCAGCAGTGCGAGCACCTTCCCGGTCCGCTCCGCCCGTTCCCTGCGCTCGGCCAGGGGCAGCTCGAGGTACTCCCGGCTGTGGGTGCCGAGGCCGGTGACCGGCGGCAGCCCGCGGTAGAGCGCGGCGACGCGTTCCTGCAGCCGCGGGTGACGGCGGGCCACATGGCCGGTCACCCGCTCGTACAGTTCCGGTCCGGCATGGCCCATGTCGTTGCCGGTGAAGCGCACGGGGTCGTGCGGGTGCCGGCGGTTGTGAGCGCGCATCCACTCGATGAGGTCGAGGTAGTCCTGGTTGTGCCAGGCGCGGTACGCACCCTGGAACTCCTCACGCGCGATGTCCTCCAGGCTGCCCTCGCCGTTCACCACGTAGTCGTCGATCCGCACACCGCTGCTCCAGGGGAGTTCGAGGGAGAAGCTCCGGAAGCCCTTCTCCTCGGCCAGGTAACGGAAGAGCCGGTGCTTCATGCGGAAGAAGTCCCGCGACCCGTGGGTGGCCTCGCCCAGGCCCACCACGCCGGCCCCCTCGATCATGCGGCCCAGCGCGTCGAGGTCCCGCAGGCCGCCTCCGGGGTCGGTGCCGCGGAGCGTGTGCGCGCTGCGCTCGATGGCCCGGACCACCGCCTCCTCGGACTGCCCGGGCCCGGTGGCCCGCGGCGCCGGAACCGAAGCGGGTGTCCTCGCCCCCTCGGCCCCGACGGCCGGGGTGCTCAGGGCGAGGGCGCCGAGGGAGAGGAGGACCGAGGGGAGGACGGCTGCGCGGCGTGGTGTCATACCCCCAGATTTCCGTGTGCGCGGGAGCCTCACCAGCCCGCACACTGCCCGCTTCGAGGTGGCGCAGGCACTACCGCCGGGCGCCCCGGCGCCGTCGCGCCCGGCAGAGCCGTGCCGTTTCCGTGCGGACGGGCCGGCGGGCCGGGCCCGCCGGGAGGGAGCCCGCGGCGGCCGGGGCGTCCCGGGCCCGTCGGTCCGAACGGGCCCGAACCCGTCGTCGGGTCCGCCCCGCGGGCCGCGGGCGGCGTCGGGCCGGGCCCACGTCACGCCCCGGGTGCGGGCGCCGGTTGCCCGGCACCGGCCGGTCCTCGCCGGCCGGCTCCGGGCCGCCCTCGCGCGCCCGCGCCGCGCGAACACGCCCGCCCCTTCACCGGCGTCAGCGGTGGAAGGCCGCGCCGAGCCGGGCGCCGGCCGTGGGCGCGGCGAGCGTGCCCGGCCCGAAGCTCACCGATCCGGTGGCGGTGATCCCCGCCGCGGTGCCGGCGAAGGCCCACACGGCACCGGACCCCCTGTTCTCACCCGGCGCCGAGACGACGACGTGCCCACCGACGACGGCGGTACCCGCGCCGAAGCGGTCGCCGTCCTCGGCCGATCCGGGCACGCCGGCCGTGTTCTGGCCGAAGGCCTGCGCCGCACCGCCGGTGACCCCGGCGGCGCTCCCGCGCAGAACGACGAACCTGCCGGCGTCCTCCCGCCCGGCCAGGTCCTCGCCGGGGACACCGGCGACCACATCGGCGTAGCCGTCCCCGGTGACGTCACCGACCGCCACGTCGGTGCCGAAGCGGTCACCGCTCTCGCCCGTGCCCGGGACACCGGGGGAGTCCTGGCCGATGAGCGTGGCCCTCGCCGCGAGACCGTCCGCCGTGCCCCGCACCACCCCCAGCAGGCCGCCGCCGCCCGCGGTGCTGCGCCCGAAGACCACGTCCTGCCGGCCGTCCCCGTCGACGTCGCCCAGTGCGACGCTGTCCGCGGACCCGGTGTCCGCGGGGGCGATCGCCGGCCCCGCCACCAGACCGTCCTCCGTGCCCCTGAGCAGCCGCAGGCGCCCCAGCGGGGCCGGCAGTCCGTCCCGGGCCGGCGCACCGCCGGCGACGACCAGGTCGGTCACGCCGTCGCCGTCCACGTCGCCGGCGTCCATCGCCCCCACGCGGATGCCGGGGACGACGAGCGGGCCGGTGCGGGCGGCTCCCCCCGTACGGCCGAAGGGCCCGTAGCGGACGTGCCGGGCCGTGGCCAGGTCGAGGTGCCCGTCCCCGTCGAAGTCGCCCGCGCGGGCCGCTGACGTCCCCGGGCCGATGGCGGTGGCGGTGGCGAGCCCGCCCACGCTGCCCCACAGGACGGTGTACCGCCCGACGTCACGCGCGCCGTCGGCGTCCTCGCCGGGGGCTCCGACCACCAGGTCGGTGAAGCCGTCGCCGTCCAGGTCGGCCGCCGTGAGATGACCGCCGAAGCGGTCGCCCGTTTCCGCCGTGCCGGGTACGGCATAGCGGTTCTGGCTGACCAGCTGGCGCCTGACCCCGTTCGGCCCCTCGGCCATTCCGTAGACCACGGCGACGTACCCGGCCTCCGCCCTGCCGTTGATGGTGCCTCCCGGGGCGCCGATGGCGACGTCGGGCTGACCGTCGGCGTCGAAATCGGCCCGGGACACCGCCGTGACGCCGGGTGCGGCCGAACCGGACGAGGGGGTGCCGGAACCGGACGCCGCGGGTGCCGTCCCCGTGACGGTGACGACGGCTGCGACCGCCGTCACGGCGGACAGGTGGAATGCACGGGAGGACATGGCGGACCCCTCACTGTGGGCGGGCGACTGGCCGCGCCCGTGAAGGGCCCGGCAACGACAGGACTCGCACCGCGGGCCGATGGTTGTGCGCGCCGGAGCACGGGGCGGCGCACGAGCATGCCCCGCCGCACACTGTGCCTCGAGCGCCGTCGACCGGACCGGCCGGCCCGGCGTCGGCCGGTCCGGCGTCGGGCAGCATCGTGGTATGCCCGCTGACGCGACTCCCGCTCCCGGAGTACAGGTGTGCTCCCTCAAGACCGACGCGCACCAGCCGGTCCCGCCCGGCGGCACGTACCGGGTGATGAGGTTCCCGTTCGGCGCGGCCGAGCCGGCCGACCGGTTCGGCATGCACCAGGCCGTCCAGCCCGACGGGTACGTGGTGGACGACTGGGCGACGGACGACCGCAGCGGGCTGATCTGGCCGTCCAAGGCGGGCTGGGGTCATCTGCACGCCATGATCCAGTGGGAGGCGGCCGGTTCCCCCGGCGGCTACACCGAGGTGCGCGACCAGTTCGTGCGGGACCCGCTCGGCCTGACCGCGCACCCCGGGGACACCACGGCGACCGAGCACCGCACCCCGACACCGGGCGGCCAGTACTACGTCAAGAACCACGGCGTCTTCGTCACGCCCGGCACCCCCCTGGCACTGCGCGTCACGCACAACGACGCCGCTTCCCGGCTGGTGACACTCGCCGAGTTCAAACTGGTGATTCACGACGCGGCTCCGTGAGCGGGCGTGCGCGGGACGTACGCCCGGAACGTCCCGTCCGCGCCGGCCACCGGCGGAGACACCCGCCCCCGCCCGCGGCACGCGTCCGTCCTCCGTCCCCCGCGGGCCCCGGCACCGGGCCCGAGGCCATCCGCGCGGCGGCCGTCACCGCGCACCGGGAGGGGGCCGTGTGCGTGCGGAAGCCGGGGAACCGGGTCACGATGTTCTCGGATGCGTGACATCGGCACCACGTCCGACGCGCGAAGAGAGGTGGGACACGGTGGCCCGGGACGACGGCCGGCGGCGCCCGGAGTCTCCGCGCCCCGGCGAGGAGGGGCACCCGGACCGCGCCGCCGGGCGCAGGGACCATCCGACCGGAGCGCAGCAGCGCATGCGGGGCCTGCTGGGCGCGGTCCTCTCCATCAGCCGGGAACTCGAACTGCCCGTGGTGCTGCGGCGGATCGTCAGCACCGCGATGGAACTCGTCGACGCCCGCTACGGGGCCCTCGGCGTACTGAACGACGACGGCACGGCCCTGGAGGACTTCATCCCCCTCGGCCTGAGCACCACGGAGTACGAGGACCTGGCCGGATCCGAGTTCCCGCACGGCCGGGGCCTGCTGGGGCACCTGATCCACCACCCCGAGCCGCTGCGCGTGAAGGACCTGCCGCACCATCCGGACTCCGTCGGCTTCCCCTCGGGGCACCCGCCGATGCGTACCCTGCTCGGGGTGGCGATCAGCGTGCGCGGCCGGATCTACGGCAACCTCTACCTGTGCGACCGGCACGACGGCGAACCGTTCGACGACCAGGACGAGGACGTGGTGACGGCGTTGGCCGGCGCGGCGGGCATCGCCATCGAGAACGCCCGCCTCTTCGACCGGACCCGCGCTTCCGCGGAGCGCTTCCAGAGGATGCTGCTGCCGACCCTGCCCGACCTCGAGCCCTTCGCCGCGGCCGCCGTCTACCGGCCCGCCACCGCCCCCGGCCACC
>NZ_LIRG01000472.1 GCF_001419695.1 Streptomyces prasinopilosus | reverse complement strand
CGGGGCGGCGCGCCGGGCGTCATGGACCCCGGGCCACTCCTGCCACTAACGTCCCGGAGCGTGCCCGACGACGCAGCGCCCGCCCGCGCGGGAACACCCACGCAGACCCCGACACAGCCACCGGCACCGCCGCGGACGCCACCGCGGCCCCGCCGGGGAGCGGGGGCCTGGACCGGCCTGGTCCTGGTCCTGGCCCTGCTCCTGGGGACCCTGGTGTTCCTCGGCTTCCCGGACCGCGACCCGTACGCCTCGCCGTCCCAGGAGACATACGGCCCCCAGGACGGCTACGGCGGCGCGCCCTCGCAGGACTACCGTCCGCAGCCGATGGAACGTGCCCCCTACGACCAGCAGCGCGCCGACTACGAGCCGTCCCGGGCGGAGTACGACCGCGGCGACTACGGCCGCAAGGACTACGAGCGCGGCGACCACGACCAGCGCGACGCGGCCCGCCGCGAGCTGCCGGAGCCCCCCTCCGGAGCGGGTCACGTCCACCGCGGCGGCCCCGTCGGCCCGAACCTGCCCGCCAGCGGCGCGCCCGGCCCGTTGGCCGCGCAGCCCGCGCCGGCGACCGGCCCGGGTGAACCGACCGCGCGGCTGAACCCGAAGTACCTCTTCGACACGTTCGTCATCGGCGCCTCCAACCGCTTCGCGCACGCGGCGGCGGTGGCGGTGGCCGAGGCCCCCGCGAAGGCGTACAACCCGCTCTTCATCTACGGGGAGTCCGGGCTCGGCAAGACGCACCTGCTGCACGCGATCGGGCACTACGCGCGCAGCCTCTACCCCGGCACGCGCGTGCGGTACGTGAGCTCGGAGGAGTTCACCAACGAGTTCATCAACTCCATCCGCGACGGCAAGGGCGACAGCTTCCGCAAGCGGTACCGGGAGATGGACATCCTGCTGGTCGACGACATCCAGTTCCTCGCGGACAAGGAGTCGACGCAGGAAGAGTTCTTCCACACCTTCAACACGCTGCACAACGCCAACAAGCAGATCGTGCTCTCCAGCGACCGGCCGCCCAAGCAGCTGGTGACCCTGGAGGACCGGCTGCGGAACCGTTTCGAGTGGGGTCTGATCACCGACGTCCAGCCGCCGGAGCTGGAGACGCGGATCGCGATCCTGCGCAAGAAGGCGGTGCAGGAACAGCTCAACGCCCCGCCGGAGGTGCTGGAGTTCATCGCCTCCCGGATCTCGCGGAACATCCGCGAGCTGGAGGGCGCGCTGATCAGGGTGACGGCCTTCGCCTCGCTCAACCGGCAGCCGGTGGACCTCGGGCTCACCGAGATCGTCCTGAAGGACCTGATGCCCGGCGGGGACGACTCCTCGCCGGAGATCACCTCGACGGCGATCATGGGCGCGACCGCCGACTACTTCGGGCTCACGGTCGAGGACCTGTGCGGCACCTCGCGCGGCCGCGCGCTGGTGACCGCGCGGCAGATCGCGATGTACCTGTGCCGCGAGCTGACCGACCTGTCACTGCCGAAGATCGGCGCGCTCTTCGGCGGCCGCGACCACACGACGGTGATGCACGCGGACCGGAAGATCCGCAATCTGATGGCGGAGCGGCGCTCCATCTACAACCAGGTCACCGAGCTCACCAACCGCATCAAGGCCGGCTGAGGCCTCTCCGTCCCGCAGCGGGCGCTCCCGGGACGAGGAGGCGGCGCCGGGCCGCCCTTCGCGGGTGCGAGGAGATCCGGCACCCGCCCGCAGCCGTCCTTCCCCCCTTCTTCGTGCTCCGGGCGGACCCGTCCCCTCGGAGAACCGTCGGGCACCCGGAAAGGGGCGTCTCCGGGCCACGTCCGGGGACGCCCCTTTCCCGTACGCCCCGACCCACCGGCCCGCCCGCCGGTGGTCCCGGAAGACCTTCGGGTGTCCTCAGCCGCCGCCGCACGTGCCGGCCGCCGCCTCGGTCGCCTCCCCCGGCCGTTCTCCCGCCGTCCTCGCGTCCATCGGTTCCCGGTCGCCCGGTCGTCCGGCCGCCCAGGAGGTCCCGTCCGCTGTTCCCTTTCGGCACCGGGTTACGGCCTTCCTCCACAGATTCGGCAAGTTTTTCCCGTCCACATCCTGGGGACCGCGAAGTTGTCCCGATCCTGTCCACAGGGCTGCCCGATGGGGCACTATCAGGCCTGGTCAGTTGGCTGTGGATGCGTGGACAAGTGATCTCCACAGCCTGTGGACGAAACGGTCGTCCACAGGCTGTGGACAAAGTTTTCCACGGACAACCCACAGGCTGAGACCGGTTGTCCCCAGCGATCATCCGCTTCTCCACACGTCTGTCCACTGTTCGGCAACGCGGAGCCCGTCCTCACTGGGTCGAGTGAAAGGCGTCACATCAAGGTGCCGAGGAGGCCTGTGGGAAAGACCGGCAAACCTGGGGACGGAGCTGGGGAGAACTCGGCCCCACCTGTGCACGGAGTGTGCAGAACTTTCTGTTCTCCACAGACACCCCGAGTTGTCCACCGGCTCCGCCCACAGGGTCAGTGGACAAAATCTAGGCCCTGAGCTGCGGAAACGAGGTTATCCACGGTATCCACAACCCCTACTACTACTCCCAACTAGAGAGAGCGAGGAATCCGTTTCGAAGGGGGCCCTGTGCACAACTCGCCGCATCTCCGCCGACTGCCCCTCGGCACGACTTGACCTCGAGGGGCACCTACTGTCAGTGCAGTGCGTCAGACTGGTCCCGGTGTCCTTGCCCTCCCAGAGGCCGAGCACACCGAGTCAGATGACGAAGGCGAAGCAGGGCGCGAGAACGCCGGCAACAGCAGGAGGCGGCTTACGGTGAAGATCCGGGTGGAACGCGACGTACTCGCGGAGGCAGTGGCCTGGGCGGCGCGCAGTCTCCCGGCCCGTCCGCCGGCGCCGGTCCTCGCAGGCCTGCTGCTGAAGGCCGAGTCGGGACAGCTGAGCCTGTCCAGCTTCGACTACGAGGTCTCCGCGCGGGTCTCGGTGGAGACGGAGGTCGAGGAGGAGGGCACGGTACTCGTCTCGGGCCGGCTGCTCGCCGACATCTGCCGGGCTCTCCCCAACCGGCCGGTGGAGATCTCCACGGACGGTGTACGGGCGACGGTGGTCTGCGGCTCCTCGCGGTTCACGCTCCACACCCTGCCGGTGGAGGAGTACCCGGCCCTGCCGCAGATGCCGAACGCGACGGGCACGGTGCCCGGTGAGGTCTTCGCGTCCGCCGTGCAGCAGGTCGCCATCGCGGCGGGCCGCGACGACACCCTGCCCGTCCTGACCGGTGTCCGCATCGAGATCGAGGGCGACACGGTGACGCTGGCCTCCACGGACCGCTACCGCTTCGCGGTCCGCGAGTTCCTGTGGAAGCCGGAGAACCCGGACGTCTCCGCGGTCGCCCTGGTGCCCGCCAAGACGCTCCAGGACACCGCCAAGGCGCTGACCAGCGGCGACCAGGTGATCCTGGCGCTGTCCGGTTCGGGTGCGGGCGAGGGCCTGATCGGCTTCGAGGGCGCGGGCCGGCGCACCACCACGCGTCTGCTGGAGGGCGACCTCCCGAAGTACCGCACGCTGTTCCCGACCGAGTTCAACAGCGTCGCCGTCATCGAGACCGCCCCCTTCGTGGAGGCCGTCAAGCGTGTGGCCCTGGTCGCGGAGCGCAACACCCCGGTGCGGCTGAGCTTCGAGCAGGGCGTGCTCATCCTGGAGGCCGGTTCCAGCGACGACGCACAGGCTGTGGAAAGGGTCGACGCCCAGCTGGAGGGCGACGACATCTCGATCGCCTTCAACCCCACGTTCCTGCTGGACGGCCTGAGCGCCATCGACTCCCCGGTGGCCCAGCTGTCGTTCACCACGTCCACCAAGCCCGCGCTGCTCAGCGGCAGGCCCGCGGTGGACGCGGAGGCGGACGACGCCTACAAGTACCTGATCATGCCGGTGCGGCTCAGCGGCTGACCTCGCCCGCCCGTCCACGGGCGGACGCAGTCCTTCCGGGTCCGGACGCCGGACCGCGGGTGGGTGCCGGCGCGTGCCGGACCCGGAAGCGGCGCAGGACGTCCGGCCGGCCGGTGGTGAAGCCGCAGGTGAGGGCATGCGCATGAGCGCGTATGCCCACAGATGTGCGTGAGCGCCCGGGTTTAGGGTCGGGGCGGTACGTAAGTGCCGCGGCACGCTCGTGCCGCCACGCCACGTCGCAACCTAAGGAACACAACTGATGGAGCTCGGTCTCGTCGGCCTCGGCAAGATGGGCGGCAACATGCGCGAGCGGATTCGCCGCGCGGGCCACACCGTTCTCGGATACGACCGCAACCCGGACCTCGCCGACGTCCACAGCCTGGAAGAACTCGTGGGCAAGCTCGAGGGCCCGCGCGTGGTCTGGGTGATGGTTCCGGCGGGCGAGGCCACCCAGTCGACCATCGACGAACTCGCCGTGCTGCTGCAGCCCGGCGACGTGGTCGTGGACGGCGGCAACTCCCGCTGGACGGACGACGAGAAGCACGCCGGGGAACTGGCGGCCAAGGGGATAGGTTTCGTCGACTGTGGGGTCTCCGGAGGCGTCTGGGGCCTGGAGAACGGCTACGCGCTGATGTACGGCGGCGACGAGGAGCACGTCGCCAAGGTGCAGCCGGTCTTCGACGCGCTGAAGCCGGAGGGCGACTTCGGCGCGGTGCACGCGGGCAAGGTCGGGGCCGGGCACTTCGCGAAGATGGTCCACAACGGCATCGAGTACGCGATGATGCAGGCCTACGCCGAGGGCTGGGAGCTGCTGGAGAAGGTCGACTCGGTGGACAACGTCCGCGAGGTGTTCCGCTCCTGGCAGGAGGGCACGGTCATCCGCTCCTGGCAGGAGCGGAACACCTCGCGGACGTTGTCCACCGAGTCGACCTTCTCCAGCAGCTCCCAGCCCTCGGCGTAGGCCTGCATCATCGCGTACTCGATGCCGTTGTGGACCATCTTCGCGAAGTGCCCGGCCCCGACCTTGCCCGCGTGCACCGCGCCGAAGTCGCCCTCCGGCTTCAGCGCGTCGAAGACCGGCTGCACCTTGGCGACGTGCTCCTCGTCGCCGCCGTACATCAGCGCGTAGCCGTTCTC
>NZ_LIRG01000471.1 GCF_001419695.1 Streptomyces prasinopilosus | reverse complement strand
GGGGGGGGGGGGGGGGATCGCGCCGGGTGAGGGACGGATCGTGGACGGTCAGTGGTGCAGCGTGACGGTCACGCCTCGTGCCCTGAGTCCGGTCACCACGGGACCGGGGACGCCCGACGGCGAGGTCGCGATCCGTTCGGCCAGGTGGACGTGTGCCAGCGCCGGCATGTCGAGCAGGGGCCGGAGGTCCGTCAGGGACCGGCAGTGGCGCAGGTCGAGTTCTGCCAGGCGGGGCGAAGCGGTGAACGGGGTGATGTCCTTCAACGCGGCCCAGGACGGGCCGGCCACGCTGAGTGAGCTGAGCCGTTCCACCGGTATACCCTCGACCGAGGGAGAGTCCTTCAGGGAGCGGAGGGTCAGTTCACGCAGACCAGAGCAGTCCTGGAGGGCCCTGAGCGATTCCAGGTCCTCCATGTACAGCAGGGTCAGTGTGGTCAGCGGAGATCCGGACAGGTCACCGAGGTCGCGGACGGCGGAACCGTTGATCTTCAGCGTGCGCAGCGCGGGCAGGCGGCCGAGACCCTTGAGGTCGGTCAGTGCGGAGCAACCGGTGAAGGTCAGCTTCCGCAGTGCCGGCAGGTCGCCCAGCCCTTCTGTGGTGCGCAGTACCGGGCTGCCGTGGATGCCGAGCTTCGCCAGCCGGGGGTGACCGGCCAGCCCTTCGAGCGTCGTCAGCTCGTTGCAGCCGTCGAGTTCGAGGGACCGGAGCCGGGGGAGGACCGCGAAGGGCGACAGGTCGCGGAGGTGGTCGCCGCTCAGCTGGAGGTGGGCGAGGTTCGGCAGCTCGGTGAGTCCCTCCAGGTCCGTGAGAGACCCGCAGGAGCGGAGATCCAGGGATTCCAGAGCGGTGAGCGCACCGCCGAACACACGGGGGGAGCGCACCTTGGTGTAACTCAGTCTCAGTTGACGCAGACCGCTGAGGTTCAGCAGGGGCTCGAAGTCCTCGACGGCGCCGCACCGGCTCAGATCGAGGCGGGTGAGCCGGGAAAGACGGCCGATCGGAGTGAGGTCCTCCACGCTCGTGCAGCCACCCAGATCAAGGTCCGTGAGATTGGTGAGTTCGCCGACCTCGGTGAGGTCGGTGAGCCCGTCACACTGGTAGAAGCCGAGCTTCTCGAGCATCGTGAGATGCCGCAGACCGTGCAGGGAAGAGGCGTACGGCAGCGACAGCTCCGTCCTGCCCTCCTGACGGAATGCCGGAGCGAGCAGGTGTTCGGCGAAACTGTCCGGGTCAGGGTCCGTCCTCCACAGACGGACGAGGAACTTGGACGCGTATGGGTCCAGAGGGGTGAACCGGGCGGCCAGTTTCAGGGCGTGTCCACCGTCACCCGGCGCGGACAGGGCGACGAGCTTCCTGACGGCCTTGCGCGCACGGTACGCCGGGGCCTCCAAGTTCTCGCAGAAACCGAACGGGTCTCCGTCGGCCTTCGCCCACAACCGGAGCAGTTCCTCGGTGGAGCAGTCGGACACTCCGCTGTACCGCACGGCCAGACCCAACGCCGCGTCGCCGCCGCCGGACGCCGCCAGCAACATGAGTTCCCTGACCGCCTCACCCGCCTCGGCGGGACTTGCGGTTTCCGGAAGCGCCCTTAACTTCCCTGTTCGCATTGTTGTGTTGTCGCCCTGTGTGTCGTCGGCGGGTGCACCGGGGGGAGTCGGTTGTGTCATGGGAGGACTCTAAGGGCCAGGTGTGACATTGAAACTTCCCCTTGATCATGAACACCCGGAAGCTGGGATCTTGAGGTTCCAGAGGAAGTAGCACCAGGTGGGAAGCAAGTACAGGAAGCGGTACACCGAGGAGTTCGAGCGGGACGCGATCGGAGAGGCAGCGGGTAGCGCCAGGCCTTCGCGCGCGGCCCGTGGCGATCGATTTCGGCGAGGGCGATTGCGGTGACGGTGAGCTTGCCGGTGTGGACGGAGGCCAGTTGGTGCGCCGCGGCAGGCAGGACGGCGATGCGGTTGTCGAGCGCGGTGGCGCCGGCTCCGCCGAACACGAAGAGCACGGGCGGGAAGACCCCTTCGGTGCGCGGGTAGCGGGTCAGCCACTCCTGCTTACCGGTGCTCTTACACGTTGGTGCGGTACTCGTCGTAGGTGGTCAGCTCGGCGGTGAGCTTGCCGAAGGTCATCGACGCGCGGTCCGCCTCCACGAACACGTGCGACAGGTTGGTGTAGGGCGGGTGGGCCAGGACGTCGGCCACGGGGCTCTGGTGGCGGGACAGGGTATGGGCAGCTTCCCCTTCCCAACCCCCGGCGTGAGGCGCCCCGAGTCATCGACACGCGCTCGCGGCACGGTCGAACGGTTTCGCCCCACCATCCGCCGCCGGTCGCAACCACCTTCAGTCACAGACCAGTTGGCGGGCGAAGCACACGGCGAGAGGATGACCGACGTAGGGACCGTAGCCCTCCGTGCGGGCGTAACCCTCGCGCTCGTAGAACCTGATGGCATCGGGCTGGAGCACACCCGTCGACAGGTGCAGCGCCTTGTAACCGAGGCGGGACGCGTGGTCCTCCAGCGTGCGCAGGATGCCCGTCGCGACACCCGTGCCACGGAGTTCGGGGACGATGTACATGCGCTTGATCTCGGCCGTGTCCTCGGACAGTCGTCGCAGCGCGCCGCACCCCGTTGCGTTGCCCTCGGCGTCCCGGGCGACGAGGAACACGTCGGTGTCCCGCGCCGTGGGCTTGTCGGGCTCCTGGTCGGGTATGTCGTAGCGCGCGGCCAGTTCCGCCTCCATGGCGGCGCGCAGGCGCACACCGTCGGCGCCGTCCCACGGCTCCTCGGAAATGGTCGGCATCGCGGCACTCCGTTCCTCGCTCATGACGTCCTCATGATTCAACCAACCGGGCGACCCCGCCGGAAATGCCGATCCGACAGGGCACTCATGCCGAGCGGGCATGACCGCGTGCGCGCGGTCCGTCCTCGGCCGCCTTCACCCGTCTTTCAAGTCCCAACGGTTTCGCATGTACCGCACGAACCGCCGGGCGTGCACGTTCGTCGAGCGCGCCGAGGTAGCAACCTCCAGTCGGCTTGGGGAGAGCCCCTCCACCGGCCTGATCCGTATGCCCGGCAACGCGTCGGGCAGGGTGGAGCCGTGGGCGAAGGCGATGGCCCGGCCCAGGATGACGGCGTTGAGCACGTCGGAGGAGGTATGCACCAAGGGGCCCCGCCGCCATGGGTGTCCGTCGACGTCGGCACCGGCCCAGTGGTCCGCCTGTGCCTTGGACATGCCTGCCCAGTGCGTCACAGGCTCGTCGCTGAGATCACCGACCGTGAGCTTCTCCCGGCTCGCCAAATGGTGGTTCGTGGACAGCAGAACGGACCGCGAGTTCAGCGCGAGCAGGTCGGCGGTCAGGTCACGCCGGTCGTAGCAGTCCCGAAGGAACGTGACGTCCGACTCCCCCGCCCGCAGGTCGTCCGGCGGCAACATCCAGTCGCGCGGCACCATGTGCACGCGCACCCCGAGGTTCTCCTCCTCGAACGCCCGGCATCGGGCCGACACGGCCGCCACGTCGCACTCGGCAACGCTCACCGTCAACGTCACGGTGTCCGCCCGCGCGCCCCGGGCACGCTCCACCGCGTGCCGCGCGTGCTCCACGATCTCGCGTGCCTCCGCCAACAACGCCTCTCCCGCGGGGGTGAGTTCCGTCCTGCGGTGGCTCCGTACGAGCAGCGTGACGCCGACCGTCCGCTCCAGCGCCCGCAGCGCTCTCGACAGCGCGGGCTGCGTGATCATGAGTCGCTCGGCTGCGCGCGTGATGCTTCCGGCTTCTCCCACGGCGACGAGGTACCGGAGGTGGCGGAGTTCCAGATCGGGCATGCCCCGACAGTACGACAGCACGTGTCAGGCCGGTCCGGTCCGGCTCGGCCCGGTCCAGGGGGGGGGACAGGTACGCGTGACGGCAACACGGGCGGGCCGGACTGCCGCGTGCGGTCCCGCTCGCTTCGGTCTGTGCCGTTCCCGGTCCGGGGTGGACGGCGGACGGCGAGATCCGCGCCAGCACCTGGGTCACTGAACTCACCGGCGACGTCCTGGGCGGTTGGCCCAACGGCATGCGGCTGGTGGGCCGCCGGGTACATCGTCTGGCCGGCGGTGAGGACGGTGTGGAAGAAGGAGAGGGGCTCGACTGCGAGGAGCAGGCCGTGCCGGATGCAGTGGGAGACCGGGGGCGGGAGTGAGGCGGGCGTCGGCGAACCGGATGCGGCACCACCGGGGTCAGCGGCAGGCCAAGCATGCGCAGCACTCCGAAGACGCCCTGCGGAAGCTGTTCACCGAGGCGTGCCTGCACGGGCTGCGGACCCGCCTGTGCGACGGCGTCGACGCCCTGGCTGGTCTCGGCGACGTCAGCCGAGGTCTTCACGCTCCGCGCGTCGACAAACTCATCGGATTCCCGCTTCTGCAACCCACTTCGATGCTCTGGCGTCCGGCTCTGTGACGAACGACTACCGATCACCCGGGAGAGCACGTGGCGAAGAAGGACCGGACGACGGACGCGGCGAGGGACAAGGACCGCGACAAGTGGATGGCGCGTTTCCAGGTCCGGCTGGCCGTGCAGCCGGGCGTGGACCGGGCAGTCGTGCTCCGGGCGGTCAAGGAGGTCACGACGCACTGCGCGGATACGGGAGAGCACCCGCGGACTGCCTTCGGCGACCCGGACGCCTATGCCGCGCAGGCCGCCGCGCGGCTGGTGCCGGCGGACCGGGCGGCGCGTGCGAGGCGGCACGACGCCGTGGTGGACGCGCTCGACTCCGTGCTGAAGCGGGTCGCCGACGTCCCCGGTCTGTGACCGGTTGGAGCGACTTCCGCCGTGGCCCGGCGCAGGGGTTCCGACACAGCTTCTGTCCGCCGGGTCTGGCGGGCGGCTCAGGCGACTGGCGGAGTGCTGGAGCCGGTGACACCGACCGATTCCGCTGTGTGCGCCGCTGGTGACAGACAGAGCGCCGTCCCGGTGACCACCATCGTGCTTCACCCGGTCGGGGCCGGTGGTCAGCCGATGCCGCAGGTGGCACCCACCATGCTTCGGCTCGGCTATCGACCGCGACAAGAGCCCGCTGCTCGACGCCGACCACGACGCCGTGCGCATCGCCGGCGCGCTGTGCGGCAGCCCGCGCAGCGCCTTCGCCGCCCCGGTCGAGCCCGGTGACGAGACCGTCTGGTTCCGCGACGCCGACGGCCCCGGTTACGAACTGTCCCTGACCACCGTGGAGCCGGCCCTCGTCGCTGAGCGTGTGGCCTACGCTTGGGACGCCGTCGCCGTCGCAGCCGCGATCGGCAACCATCCGCACTTCGTCCGTGCGGCACTGTCCAGGGAGCGGGTGATCTTTGGCGCGGACCGCCCCGACGCCGTCACCGCGCTCATACGACGGCGACGCGGACGACACGAACGACCGCCCCCCGGCACGACCGACTCCAAGGTCGTCCCAGGCCGGTCAGTCAACGCGACACCGCCCACGCGGTGAGGACAGCGCATCCGGGACCCTCTCAGGACAGATGGAGTGTTCTCTCCCTGCTCTCCATGCGCCGTGCGGAACCTGCTCGCTGCCCACGGCCTCGTTCATGGAGCCGAGTTGTCGGACTTCAGACGACCGAGGAGGTCGCCACCAGCTCGAAACCGATGGGTGTGAGCATGCCGAGCGCGGAGTGCCGACGTTGCCGGTTGCCCCGGTCGGCCCGCTCGCACCGTGCCGACCGCCGGAAACGGGGAACCCGGTCGCAGGTGTTCGAGGCGACGAGGAGGACATCATGAGCCACCACGAGGGGGACGGCGGAAACAGTGCCTACGGCCACAAGGCGTTCAAGCGGTCGAGGGCCCACTTCGCGGACCGGATCACCGCGGACGGCGGGGACGGGTGGCCGGTGGAGGCCGGACGCTATCGGCTCGTCGTCAGCCGCGCCTGCCCGTGGGCGAGCCGGGCGCTGGTGTCCCGGCGGCTGCTCGGGCTGGAGGACGCGCTGTCCCTGGCGGTCGCCGATCCGATCCAGGACGACCGCAGCTGGCGCTTCACCCTGGACCCGGACGGCCGTGATCCGGTTCTCGGCATCCGGTATCTGAGCGAGGCCTACGACCGGCGGGAGAGGCACTACCCGGGCGGGGTGAGTGTCCCCGCGATCGTGGAGGTGGCCGGCGGGCGGCTGGTCACCAACGACTACCAGCAGATCACTCTCGACTTCGCCACCGAGTGGACGGCCCTGTACCGCGCAGGCGCCCCCGACCTGTATCCCGAGAAGCGGCGCGACGAGATCGACGCGGTGATGGCGGAGGTGTTCGACGATGTGAACAACGGGGTCTACCGGGCGGGCTTCGCCACCGATCAGCAGAGGTACGAGAGGGCGTGCGCGGACGTGTTCCGGCGGCTGGAACTGCTGGCGCGGCGGCTGGCCGGGCAGCGGTACCTCGTCGGCGACACGATCACGGAGGCGGACATCCGGCTGTTCACCACGCTGGTGCGGTTCGATGCCGTCTACCACGGCCACTTCAAGTGCAACCTCTGGAAACTGACGGAGAACCGGGTGCTGTGGGCGTACGCCCGCGATCTCTACCAGACGCCCGGCTTCGGCGACACCGTCGACTTCGACCACATCAAACGGCACTACCACCAAGTGCACACCGGCATCAACCCGACCGGCATCGTGCCCCTGGGCCCCGACCTGTCCGGCTGGTCGGCCCCTCATCACCGCGGGGAACTCGGCGGCCGGCCGTTCGGCGACGGGACGCCGCCCGGGCCGGTCCGCGCGGACGAACAGACACCTGTGGGGGACCGCCCCTGACGCTCGGACCCTGGACCGTTCGGAAACCCGTCGCCGCTGGTCGTGCCGCATATCGGTACTCGCTGACGACGCCGCCGAGCACGCGGGCCCGTCAAAGCCGATGAGCGGTCAGTCCGGTCACGGGCATCGGCCGGGTGGCCCAGGCACGCAGGCTCTCCCTGGATCCGACGGCAGCTCAGCGCGGATTCCCGTCGACCCACCTCAGGAAGACAGGACCCCTAATGAACCACCCGAAGTGTTCCGACCGCCGACTGTCCTGTCCCGAGAATCTCAAGATCCCCGACAGAGTCGCTCAGTGACACGACTGGCGTAACCACGTGGGGGTGCCACTTCCCCCCACCCGGAGAATGCGGCGTGCTCTGCTGCGACGAGAAGACCCGGATCCAGGCGCTGGCTCGCACTGCCCCGATTCTGCCGCTGCGGCCCGGGAGCCCCGAAAGCAGACCCACAACTACCTCGGGGTGCGCCACCGCCCTGTTCACCGCACTGGAAGCGGCCACCGGCAAGGTCGTCGACCCCTGGGGGAGCTGTCGAACACAGCGCGTCCGCCATCTGCGCGCCGCCCCCTCCAACGGAGTTACCTCACGCCGAGTCGTTCAGCTACACCGCTGAACGATCGTTACGCTCAGCCACCACGAATTGCTTCAGCGGCAGTGGGGAAGTCCGGCCGGCGCGCCGTCACGCCCCCGGTCCGCCCCGAATGTGACGCGGAGGCTCTCACATGGCGAGGTACGACTACGCGTGCGGGCAGTGCGGCGTGTTCGAGGTCGTCCGCCCGATCGACGCCCCGGTACATGAGCCGACGTGCGCCACATGCGGCGGAGCGGCAACGCGTGTATACGCCCCGCTCACCATCACCTCGCCCCACTCCGCCCTGCGACGGGCGCGCGATGCCGCCGAGGCCAGCGCGCACGAGCCAGCGGTGCGACACCGCATGCCCGCACCAGCTCGTCGTAGTGCTCATCCGCCGAATCCACTGCACGCACGCCTCCCGAGACCGTGACTCACAGGCAAGGAGCGACAGATGCCCGAGGTGCTCTTCAGCATCGACCAGTCCCGGTCTTTCTACGACCAGGCAGTCCCGCCGCACAACCGCTGGCATCCCGACATCCCGCCGGTGGCGACCGTCCGGCCCGGCACCGAGTTCCGCCTCGAATGCCGGGAGTGGTTCGATGGGACGGTTCACAACGACGACTCCGCCAACGACATCCGCGACCTCGATCTCTCGATGGTCCATCCTCTGAGCGGACCGATCGCCGTCGAGGGCGCGCAGCCCGGCGACCTGCTGGTGGTCGACATCCTCGACATCGGTCCCGTCCCGCAGGAGACCGGGCCGGTCGCCGGCCAAGGCTGGGGCTACACGGGCGTCTTCGCCAAGGGCAACGGCGGTGGTTTCCTCACCGAGCGCTTCCCGGACGCGTACAAGGCGATCTGGGACTTCCACGGGCAGATCGCGACCTCCCGCCACCTGCCTGGCGTGCGCTTCACCGGCATCACCCACCCAGGCATCATCGGCACCGCCCCGTCGCACGACCTGCTCGGTCAGTGGAACGCCCGGGAGGCCGAGCTCATCGCGACCGATCCCAACCGAGTGCCCCCGCTCGCGTTGCCGCCGGATCCTCAAAGGGCAATCCTCGGCACGCTGGAAGGCGACGCATTCGAGCGCGCTGCACGGGAGGCGGCACGAACCGCGCCGCCACGCGAGAACGGCGGCAACCAGGACATCAAGAACCTCACCCGTGGCGCCCGGATCTTCATGCCGGTGTATGTCGAGGGTGGCAAACTGTCCGCCGGTGACCTGCACTTCAGCCAGGGCGACGGCGAGATCACCTTCTGCGGCGCAATCGAGATGGGCGGCTACCTCGATCTCGGCGTCGACCTCATCAAGGGCGGCATGCAGACCTACGGGGTGACGACGAACCCCGTGTTCTACCCCGGCAACGTCGAGCCGCGCTACAGCGAGTTCCTCACCTTCGTCGGCATCTCCGTCGACGAAGACGGCCGCCAGCACTACCTGGACTCACACATCGCCTATCGGCGGGCCTGCCTGAACGCGATCGAATACCTGACCAAGTTCGGCTACTCACCTGAACAGGCCTACCTGCTCCTTGGAGCCGCCCCGATCGAAGGCCGCTTCAGCGGCGTGGTCGACATCCCCAACTCCTGCGCCACGCTCTATCTGCCCACCGCCATCTTCGACTTCGACATCCGCCCGTCCGGCGACGGGCCGCAGCGCGCCGATCGGGGAAGCTGCGCCCGCACAAGCTAGTGCCGTGTCCGCGAACGGTCTCCCGGCCGGGCCCCGGGCCGCAGGCAGCGATCAGGAGGACCGTCTACACCGGGCATCTGGACGGTACGGGTGTCTTCACCGCCGCCTCCTTCCACCCGGTGCGGAGTTCGAGGCGGAGTCGCTGGCCTCCGGGCCGTCGGACGTCACCGTGCACGGTGACGAAGGCCCGGCCCGGTCGCTGCCGAAGGCATCGGAGCAGCACAGCGGTGAGTCGCTCGTCGGTTCCCCGGTGTTCACCGCAGCCCCGACCGCCGCACCCATCGCGGACGCCCCCCCCGACCCGCTCGCGGCCGGCTCGCACTTCCTGGCGACGGCCCGCCGCCCGTCCGGGGAACGTACGGGCGTGTCCGCGCCGGGAGCGGCGGTGCGGACACGCCCGGCCGAGGAGTCAGCCGTCCGGGCACAGTGACCGGCGTGCGACGAGGGCCGCACCCAGGTGTTGGAGGTCCAGGGGGCGGGACGGGGACAGGCCCGTGAGGGTGGTGATGCGGCGCAGCCGGTAGTCGACCGTGTTGGGGTGGATGTGGAGCGCCGCGGCGGTGGCGCGGCGGTCCAGTTCGCGGGCGAGGTGGGTCTCCAGCGTCCGCAGGAGTTCCGGTTTGCCCTCCAGGGGCCGCAGCAGGGAGGCCAGGCCGTACAGGGCCTCGCCGGGGCGGCTCAGCTGGTAGTCCAGGAGGACGTCGGCCAGCCGGTAGAGGCCGGGCGGCCGGCCGGAGCGACGCACGAGGGCGACGACCTCGGCGGTACGGGCGACGGCCGCCGGTATCCCGGGCGGTTCGGCCGTCTCGGCCGCGGCCGTCACCGGCACGCCGGCGGCGTCCGCGGTACGGGCTACGAGCGCGGTGAGCTCCGTCCAGGGCGGGGGCGCGGCGGCGGGGAGCAGGACGGTGCCGCCGTCGGGGCCGAGGGCGGTCAGGGGCGGCTCACCGCCGTGGGCGTCGAGGGCCGAGCGGATCCGGCGGAGCTTGCGCCGGGCCGCGATCCGGGCGCCGGGGCCCTCGCCGGTCTCGTCGGGGTGCGGGGCGAGGGCGAGGGTCAGGGCGACGTAGCGTTCGCTGCCGCCCTCGGCCGGGTCCCCGGCGAGCAGGGCCGTCATCAGGGCGTGGCGGCCGCGGTGTTCTTCGCTGTCCAGGGCCCGGCGGGCCTCCAGGTAGCCGGCGCTGACGGCCGAGGTGACGTACTGCTGGAGCGTCAGTATGTGGGTCACGGTCTGGGTCACGTCGGGGAGTTCGCCGGGGCGGGCGCCGGCGGACAGCTCCTGCCAGCACATGGTCGTGCCCAGGTGGTAGGCGGTGAGGATGGCGTCCAGCGGTACGCCCTCCTCGGCGCGCTGGCCGGCGGAGTCCCGCTGCCGGGCGAGTTCGGTGTCGCCGGGCGGGCGCCGGAGTTCCAGGGAATCGGCGAGCATCCGCAGGTTGTGCTGGACGATGTCGGCGATGTCGCCGGTCAGTGCCTCGCCGGGCAGCTCGGCATAGGCGGGGAGTTCGGCGCGCAACCGGGCGACGATACGGCGGGTCAGGGCGGGTGCGACGGCGCGGAGTCGGGCGGCGGCGGGACGGCCCGCGATGCACAGGTGCGGCCCGGAGTTGTCACGCGTCACAAAGACCCCCGTCGAAGTCTGCGTTACCGCCCAGTTAAAGCAGGGCCCCGAAAGACTGCAAGATGACCGGCGGCACCTTCCGCTCCAACTCCGACACCCCTGCGGATCCGCACCCACCGTCCCGGAAGCGTATTCGCGCCCCTTCTCCTGTACCGCGCGTCGCACAGCTTGTCGCCTTGTCGTCTTGCCGTCCTCGGGACTTCGGGAGCCGCAGTGAACAGGTCACACCGCAAGGGAATTGCCCGTCTGGTCAGATGCGCGCTCGGCGCGGGTCTGGTGGCCGGGCTGCTGGCTGGCGCGCCCGCCGCCACCGCCGCCGAATCCGTGACGGGGGAGGTGTACGTGGCCCTCGGCGACTCGATGGCGTCCGGGCCGCTGATCCCGTGGCCCACCGGGCCGCTGGCCTGCGGCCGGTCCACGCAGAACTACCCGCACGAGCTGGCGGAGCGGCTGGACGTCGCCGAGTTCCGCGACGTGACGTGCAGCGGCGCGAAGACGGACCACATGACGCAGCCGCAGAAATTGTCCCTGCTGGACCAGGACATGGGCGAGGCGCCGCCGCAGTTCGACGCGCTGAGCGCGGACACGACCCTGGTCACCCTCACCATCGGCGGCAACGACGCGGGCCTGGTCGGCATCGCCCAGGACTGCATGCAGCTGGACCCGACCGCGGAGCCGTGCAAGACGGGCTACACCGAGGGCGGTGTGGACCGGGTCGCGCAGCGCGTGGACTCCGCCGCGCCGAAGGTGGCGGCCGTGCTCGACGGCATCCGCGCGAAGGCGCCGGACGCCCGGGTGATCGTGGCGAGTTACGGGCTCTACGTCAAAAAGGGCGGCTGCTGGCCGGTGCAGCCGGTGCTCGGTGTGGACGCCGACTACCTCCAGGGAGCTGTGGACCGGCTGAACGGGATCCTGGCCGAGCAGGCCGCGGCCCACGACGCCGAGTACGTCGACCTGCGCACGCCCAGCGCGGGCCACGACGCCTGCCAGGCGCCGAGCCGCCGCTGGATCGAGGGCTATGTGCCCACCTCGCCCGCGGCGCCGCTGCACCCCAACGCTGCCGGTGAGGCCGCGTACGCGCGGCTGATCGGTGATCACATCACGGGCTCCTGACGGATGCCGTACCCGAAGAGCCGGCCGCTGCGACGGCACCGGGCGCGGGTCCCACGGCCGGCCCGGTCGGTGCGGGCGCCACGCGCTCTGCGGCTCACGCCGGCCGTGCTGCCGGCCGGGGCGGCGGGCGGTGTCCTGACACCGCCCGCCGCGGCATCCGGATCCCCCGCACCGCCTTCACCGGCCGCACGCCCTCCCGGCCCGCCCTCTACGGCCACGGGCTGCTCGGCAGCCGCAACGAGGTCGGCGCGGGCAACGTGAAGGCCATGGCCGGCGAGCACAACTTCACCTTCTGCGCCACCGACTGGATCGGCATGGCCGCCGACGACGTGCCCGTGGTCCTGGGCGCCCTCGCCGACATGAACGGCTTCCCCGCCATCCCGGAGCGCTCCCAGCAGTCCATGCTCAACGCCCCCTTCCTCGGCCGCGCCATGATCCACCACGACGGGCTGCCGGCCGATCCCGCGTTCCGCGCGCCCGGAGGCCGGCCACTGCTGGACACCCGGCACGGGCTGGTCTACGACGGCAACAGCCAGGGCGGCATCCTCGGCGGCGCCCTGCTCGCCGCGTCCACCGACATCGAGCGCGGTGTGCTGGGCGTGACCGGCATGCACTACGGCCTGCTCCTCGACCGCAGCTCCGACTTCGCGCCGTTCCAGCAGGTGCTGGAGGCCGACTACCCGGACAAGCTGCGGCAGCAAGTGGTGCTCCAGCTCTACCAGATGGTCTGGGACCGCGGCGAGACCAACGGATACGCGTCCCGGCCCGCCGACGACCACGACGTCCTGATGCACATCGCCCACGGAGACCACCAGGTGGCCATGGTCGCCGCCGACGTCCAGGCCCGCACCCTCGGCGCCCGGCTCCACGCCCCGGCGCTCGCACCCGGCCGCAGCCCCGACCGGGTGCCGCACTGGGGCATCCGCACCGCCGGCACCCCCTTCCGGGGCGGCTCCGCGATGGTCGTCCGGGACAGCGGCACACCCACACCGCCCCTGACCAACACACCGCCCAGGGCACCCGAGTACGGGCAGGACCCGCACTCCGACCCCCGGAACATGCCGACCGCGCGTCAGCAGAAGGCCACCTTCCTGACCACCGGGTGGGTCATGGATGTCTGCGGCGGCGCTCCCTGCACCACCCTCCCCACCCCATGACGGAAGAGGTCCCATGCAGCGACGTTCCTTCCTCCGCACGGTCACCGCCGGCACCGGTGCCGCCGTCTTCTGCGGCACCCTGTGGCAACAGGCCGGCCACGCCGCACCGGCCGGGGCGGCCTCGGGCAGCCCGTATGGGCCGCTCCTCGCTCCGGATGCCAACGGTGTGGCCCTGCCCGCCGGGTTCACCAGCCGCGTCGTCGCCCGCTCGCTGCGGCCCGTCGGCGGCACCATCTGGCACTCGGCGCCCGACGGCGGCGCCTGCTATGCCGACGGCGACGGCTGGATCTACGTCTCCAACTCCGAGATACCGCTCCTGGGCGGTGCCTCCGCCATCCGCTTCCGCGCCGACGGCTCCGTGGACCGCGCCTACCGCATCCTGTCGGGCACCCACCTCAACTGCGCGGGCGGCGCGACTCCCTGGAACACGTGGCTGTCCTGCGAGGAGACCTTCCGGGGTCGGGTCTTCGAGACCGACCCGTACGGGCGGAAGGAGGCCGTCGCGCACCACGCCATGGGCCGCTTCAAGCACGAGGCCGCCGCCTGCGACCCCGACCACCGGGTCGTCTACCTCACCGAGGACGAGGACGACGGCTGCTTCTACCGCTTCGCACCCGGCACCTGGGGTGACCTGTCCTCCGGCCGCCTCGACGTGGCGTGCACCACCTCGGGCGACGGCGTCGAGTGGCGCGAGGTACCGAACCCGTCCGCGCCGCTGGTCCAGACCCGCAGGCAGCTCGCCGCCGCCCGCCACTTCGACGGCGGCGAGGGTTGCCACTACGCCGAGGGCATCTGCTACTTCACCGCCAAGGGCGACCGCCAGGTCTGGGCGTACGACACCCGGGACTCGACGATCACGTCCGTCTACAACAGCGACGGCACCCTCACCGGGGTCGACAACATCACCGGCACGGCCGCCGGAGACCTCTACGTCGCCGAGGACGGCGGGAACATGGAGATCAACATCATCACCCGGGACGGCGTGGTCGCCCCGATCCTGCGCGTCGACGGCCACCCCGACTCCGAGATCACCGGCCCGGCCTTCTCCCCGGACGGCAGCCGCCTTTACTTCTCCTCACAACGGGGCACGAGTGGCGAGATCAGCGGCTCGGGCGGTGTGACGTACGAGGTCCGCGGCCCGTTCCGCCACTGAGGCCCCACGGGCCCCGGGCGGCAACCGGGGCCGCCCCAGGAGGCACCCCGCCGCCGGCGGTGTTACGAGTGTTCGGTGTGGAGACAGCGGTGGATTGCCGGGGCCGGCCGGGCGGTGACTTCTTCGCGGGTCGTCTTCACCGCCGGCGGGAAGCGCGGGAGGACGGCTGTGAAGAGGCCGCGGAGCGGCACCAGTACGTGGTGCGCGCCCTCGGCGACCGCAACGACGTCACCCAACTGCCACCTCTGTTCGGCAAGATCCCGACGGTTGCCGGGGTGGCCGGCCGGCCCCGGCACCGCCCGGACTGCTCTTCGCTGACCGCGGCTACGACCACGCCAAGTACCGGCGCCTGCTACGCAAGCGCGGGATCCGGCCGGTGACCGCCGAACGAGGCCGGCCCCACGGCACCGGCCTGGGCACCTTTCGCTGGGTCGTCGAACGGACGATCTCCTGGCTGCATGGCTTTCGCCGCCTGCGGATCCGCTGGGAGAGACGCGACGACATCCCCAAGGCATTCCTCGGCCTCGCCGTCTGGCTGATGACCCACCGACACGTCCAACGGCTTTGTCAGGGCCAGTCAGCCCAGTAGCCGGACGCCGTCCGGTACGTCGATCCCGAACTCCTCATCGAGGAGGCGCCGTGCCTCCCTCTCGTTGGTCAACTCCCGCGCCGTGACCGCGCCGTCGGCGCGGGTCTCGGTGAGGTGGCGGCCGTCGAGGAACAGGTGGCGACCGGAGGTGAGGCGCTGGATGTAGGGACGACGGCTGAACGGGGATCGGGGATTGGTGGCGATGTGCCAGTTGATGACCTCGAAATCAGGTTGCTCGAAAGGCTCCATCGTGAAGGCGTACTGCGCCTCCCAGCCGTCCACCCTGCCTGTCCCGGTCATGCCGTACGCCTCCAGCACCCACATCTCCAGTGGGCCGTCGTGCGGTACGTGCACCAGCCGGTGCCGACGGCCCGCGTCGTGGAACTCCGTGCCGACCACCAGCGGCACCGGCTCCAACAGGGCGCCGACCGAGCCGAATCCCACGTCCGCGAGGTGGGGCCGCCGCTCGCCTGGGACCTCGACGAGCAGCGCCATGTGCGTGCGCGGGCGGCTCTCGAAGCGGTCGGTGCCGACCACGACCCGCGCGGCCAGCAGGGTCACCCGGAAGCCCAGCGCCTCCAGGACGCCCGCGAACAGCGTGTTGTGCTCATAGCAGTAGCCCCCACGGCGGCCGTGCACGAGCTTGACCGTCAGATCGGCCGGGTCGAGGGAGGGGACCACACCCCGCACGGGGTCCAGGTTCTCGAACGGAACGGTCAGCGCGTGGGCCGTGTGGACGCCCCGCAACGTCGCGAGGTCGGCCCGCCGCTCGCCCTCCCACCCGATCCGCTTCAGATAGGCATCGAGGTCGAATGACGTCGTCGGTACAGTCTCAGGCATACCTCCACCGTACGGACGCACCGCCCCGGCCCGCCCCCGCGGCCG
>NZ_LIRG01000470.1 GCF_001419695.1 Streptomyces prasinopilosus | reverse complement strand
GGCCGAGCTCAGGGCGCTGCGGGCACAGATATCCCCGCACTTCATCTTCAACTCGCTCGCCGTGATCGCCTCGTTCGTGCGCACCGACCCCGAGCGCGCCCGTGAGCTGCTGCTGGAGTTCGCCGACTTCACCCGGTACTCGTTCCGCAGGCACGGCGACTTCACCACCCTCGCCGACGAACTGCACGCCATCGACCACTATCTGGCGCTGGTGCGGGCCCGCTTCGGTGACCGCCTCTCCGTCACCCTGCAGATCGCCGACCTGGCGGAGCCGGTCGTCGACGTTGGACAGGCCGATGCCGCCCGTGTGGTCGGCCTCGCGGGCGAGAATGCGCCGCAGCAGGCCGGGGTCCATTCCGGCGCCGTCGTCCTCGATCACCACGAGGGCCTCCGCACCGGCGTCCTGGGCGGTGATCTGGATGTGGCACTTGTCGGCCTTGCCCTCGAGGCCGTGCTTGACGGCGTTCTCGACGAGCGGCTGCACGCAGAGGAAGGGCAGCGCGACCGGCAGCACCTCGGGGGCGATCTGCAGGGTGACGGAGAGGCGGTCACCGAAGCGGGCCCGCACCAGCGCCAGATAGTGGTCGATGGCGTGCAGTTCGTCGGCGAGGGTGGTGAAGTCGCCGTGCCTGCGGAACGAGTACCGGGTGAAGTCGGCGAACTCCAGCAGCAGCTCACGGGCGCGCTCGGGGTCGGTGCGCACGAACGAGGCGATCACGGCGAGCGAGTTGAAGATGAAGTGCGGGGATATCTGTGCCCGCAGCGCCCTGAGCTCGGCCTCGATCAGACGGGTGCGGGACCGGTCGAGGTCGGCGAGTTCGAGCTGGACGGAGACCCAGCGGGCGACCTCCCCGGCCGCCCGGACCAGGACCGCGGACTCGCGGGGCGCGCAGGCGACGAGGGCGCCGTGCACCCGGTCGTCGACGGTGAGCGGGGCGACGACGGCCCAGCGCACCGCGCAGTCGGGGATGTCGCAGGTGAGCGGGAAGGCCTCGCCGCGGCCGGAGTCCAGGGGCCCGGTCAGACGTTCCATGATCTCGGTGCGGTGGTGGGCGCCGGCGCCGTCCCAGACGAGGACCCGTTCGCGGTCGGTGAGGCACAGCGCGTCGGTGCCGAGCAGGGAGCGCAGCTTGCGGGCGGAGCGGCCGGCGGCCTCCTCGGTCAGTCCGGCCCGCAGCGGGGGCGTGGCCAGGGAGGCGGTGTGCAGGGTCTCGAAGGTGGCGTGCTCGACGGGTGTGCCGAGGCCGGCCAGTCCGGGCGGCCGCGCGGTGCGCCGGCCGAGCCAGAAGCCCGCGGCCAGCAGGGGCAGGACGGCCACGCACAGACCCGCCAGGAAGCCGCTCACGCGGACACCTCCGTCCGCAGTTCCTCCGGCAGGTGGAACCGGGCGAGCACCGCCGCCGTGCCGGGCGGCACCCGGCCGGGGGTGGCCAGGGAGACCAGGACCATGGTGAGGAAGCCCACCGGCACCGACCACAGGGCGGGCCAGGCCAGGAGGGCGTGCCAGACGCCCCGGCCCGGGTAGCCGCCCATGGTCGCGGCGACGGCGAGGAAGGCGGAGCCGCCGCCGGCCAGCATGCCGGCCGCCGCGCCGGGCGGGGTCAGCCGGCGCCACCAGATGCCCAGGACCAGCAGGGGGCAGAACGAGGAGGCCGACACGGCGAAGGCGAGCCCCACGGCGTCGGCCACCGGCAGCCCGCCGACCAGGATGCTCGCCAGGAGGGGGACGGCCATGGCGAGCACCGTGCCGAGCCTGAAGTGCCGTACGCCCCGCGAGGGCAGGACGTCCTGGGTGATCACGCCGGCCACGGCCATGGTCAGCCCGGACGCCGTGGACAGGAACGCGGCGAAGGCTCCCCCGGCGACCAGCGCGCCGAGCAGGTCGCCGCCCACTCCCCCGAACATCCGGCCGGGCAGCAGCAGCACGGCGGCGTCCGCGTCGCCGGTGAGGGTGAGCTCGGGGGCGTACAGGCGGCCGAGGGCTCCGTAGACCGGGGGGAGCAGGTAGAAGGCGCCGATCAGGCCGAGGACGGCGACGGTGGTGCGGCGGGCGGCGACGCCGTGCGGGCTGGTGTAGTAGCGGACCACCACGTGCGGCAGGCCCATGGTGCCGAGGAAGGTGGCGAGGATCAGCCCGTACGTGGCGTACAGCGGCCGTTCCTCGCGGGACTCGGCGCGGGAGGGCGTCAGGGCGTCGTCGGCGCCGCGTCCCGCGGCCGGGACCTCGGCCCCCTCGGCGAAGACCAGCCGGGTGCCGCCGTCGATGCGGTGGGTGCCGGCGGGCAGCCGGACCTCGGTGCCCTCGTGTTCGCGGCCGTCGACGGTGCCGTCCACGGTGACGGCCAGCGGGGCGGTGATCCGCAGGTCGACGGTGTCGTCGACGCGGACGACACGCTGTTCGCGGAAGGCGGCGGGTTCGTCGAAGGCGTGGCTGGGCGCCCCGTCGCGCTGCCAGGCGAGGACCAGGAACAGCGCGGGCACGAGCAGGGCGGTGAGTTTGAGCCAGTACTGGAAGGCCTGCACGAAGGTGATGCTGCGCATGCCTCCGGCGGCGACGATGACGGTGACCACGACGGCGACGATCACTGCGCCGAGCCAGTCGGGGGCGCCGGTCAGCACGGTCAGGGTGAGCCCCGCGCCCTGGAGCTGGGGCAGCAGGTACAGCCAGCCGACGCCGACGACGAAGGCGCCCGCGAGCCGCCGCACGGCCTGGGAGGCGAGCCGGGCCTCGGCGAAGTCGGGCAGCGTGTAGGCGCCGGAGCGGCGCAGCGGGGCCGCGACGAACAGCAGCAGCACCAGGTAGCCGGCGGTGTAGCCGACCGGGTACCAGAGCATGTCGGGGCCCTGGACCAGGACCAGGCCCGCGATGCCGAGGAAGGACGCGGCGGAGAGGTACTCGCCGCTGATGGCGGCCGCGTTCAGGCGTGGGCCGACGGTGCGGGAGGCGACGTAGAAGTCGGAGGTGGTGCGGGAGATGCGCAGGCCGAAGGCGCCGACGAGGACGGTCGCCAGGACGACGAGGGCCACGGCGGGGACGGCGTAACCGGAGTTCACGGCGGCGGTCTTCCCTCAGCGGTCCTCGACGAGCCGCACGAAGTCGCGTTCGTTGCGTTCGGCGCGGCGTACGTACCAGCGGGCGAGCAGGACCAGCGGCGGGTAGAGCCCGAAGCCGAGGACCGCCCACTCCAGCCTGCGGGCGTCCGGGGCGGCCGCGAAGACCAGCGGGAGGGGGCCGACGAGGAGGACGAGGACGGCGAACACGGTCAGCCCGGTGCGCAGCTGGATGCGCATCAGGGAACGGACGTAGGTGTGGCCGAGGGTGGTCTGCTCGTCGATCTCGGTGCGCGGGCGGTAGTAGCCGAAGGAGCGGCGGGCACGGCGGGGCGGGCCGGTGACGACCACGCGGCGTTCGGTCGGGTCCTGGGGCACGTTTCCTCCCCTAGTCCGTGGTCCGGCGCATCAGCAGGTCCCGCAGTTCGCGGGCGTGCCGTCGGCTGACCTGGAGTTCCTCGGAGCCGACCAGGACGCTCACGGTGCCCGCGTCGAGGCGGAGCTCACCGATGTGGCGCAGGGCGACCAGATGGCGGCGGTGGATGCGGACGAAGCCGCGCGAGCGCCAGCGTTCCTCCAGTGTGGACAGCGGTATGCGGACGAGGTGGCTGCCCCGGTCGGTGTGCAGCCGGGCATAGTCGCCGTGGGCCTCCGCGTGGGTGATGTCGCCGACGGCGACGAAACGGGTCACCCCTCCGAGTTCGACGGCTATGTGGTCCGGGTCGGGTTCGTGCACGGGGATGCGCGGGGCACTGCCGCGCTGCACGGCGGCGCGCAGTTCGGCGACGCGGCGGACCGCCTCGGCCAGCCGCTCCTTGCGGACGGGCTTGAGGACGTAGTCGACGGCCTTGAGGTCGAAGGCCTGCACGGCGAAGTCCTCGTGGGCGGTGACGAACACGATCAGCGGGGGCCGGGCGAACCCGCCGAGCAGCCGGGCGAGGTCGAGTCCGTCGAGGCCGGGCATCTGGATGTCGAGGAAGACGACGTCGACGGCCTCGGGCCCGTCGGGCCCCGACTCCAGGGCGCGGTTGATGCGGCGCAGCGCCTCGGTCGCGTCGCCGGCGCCCTCGGCACTGCCGATCCGGGGGTCCGCGTGCAGCAGGTACAGCAGTTCCTCCAGGGAGGGGCGTTCGTCGTCGACGGCGAGGGCGCGCAGCATGAAGGTGGAGTCTAGGGGGGATCGCCACGTCGAACCATGTCCAGACGTGGCGATCCCCCCTAG
>NZ_LIRG01000047.1 GCF_001419695.1 Streptomyces prasinopilosus | reverse complement strand
ACAGACAACCCGCGCCCGGCCGGTACGCGAGGCGCGCGCCCCCCGCCGCGTTAGCCTGGAGCATCAGACTCCAGCCAGCTCAGTCAAGGGGCCAAGCATCCCGTGCGCATCGCCAGATTCTCCATCGACGGGAACGTCGCCTTCGGCGCGGTCGAGGGTGACCAGCAGGACGAACTCGTCCTGGACATCATCAAGGGCATCCCGTTCACGGACTTCGAACTCTCCGGCACCAAGGTCCCGGTGAGCAAGGTCAGGATGCTGCCCCCGGTGCTCCCCAACAAGGTGGTCGCCTTCGGCCGCAACTACGCGGAGCACGCGAAGGAGATGGGCAACGAGGTGCCCGACGCCCCGTTCGCCTTCTTCAAACCCGCCACCTCGGTGATCGGCCCCGGCGACGAGATCCAGTACCCCTCCTTCTCCCAGGAGGTGCACCACGAGGCCGAACTGGCCGTGGTGATCGGCCGGCTCTGCCGCGAGGTCCCGCGCGAGCGCGTCAAGGACGTGATCTTCGGCTACACCTGCGCCAACGACGTCACCGCCCGCGACGTCCAGCGCCGCGAGAGGCAGTGGGCGCGCGCCAAGGGCTTCGACACCTCCTGCCCCCTCGGCCCCTGGGTGGAGACGGGCCTGGACCTCGCCGCCGCCTCGGACCTCACCCTCCAGCTCACGGTCAACGGCGAACAGCGCCAGCTCGCCCGCACCAGCGAGATGGTCCACTCCATCGAGGACCTGATCGTCAACATCTCCGAGGCGATGACGCTGCTGCCCGGCGACGTGATCCTCACGGGCACCCCGGCCGGCGTCGGCCCCCTCACCGTCGGCGACGAGGTCGCCGTCACCATCGAAGGCATCGGCACTCTCACCAACAAGGTTGTCAAGCGTGGCTAGCGCATCAGGCTCCCCCGTACGCGTCCGTTTCTGCCCGTCGCCCACCGGCAACCCCCACGTGGGCCTGGTCCGCACGGCCCTGTTCAACTGGGCGTTCGCCAAGCACCACCAGGGCAGCGGTGCTCAATTCGTATTCCGCATCGAGGACACCGACGCGGCCCGCGACTCCGAGGAGTCCTACGCCCAGCTGCTCGACTCGATGCGCTGGCTCGGCTTCGACTGGGACGAGGGCCCCGAGGTCGGCGGCCCGCACGCGCCGTACCGCCAGTCGCAGCGCATGGACATCTACGAGGACGTCGCCGGCAAGCTCCTGGACGCCGGCCACGCCTACCGCTGCTACTGCTCCCAGGAGGAGCTGGACAGCCGCCGCGAGGCCGCCCGCGCCGCCGGGAAGCCCTCCGGGTACGACGGCCACTGCCGCGCGCTGACCGACGCCCAGGTCGAGGAGTACAGGGCCCAGGGCCGCGAGCCGATCGTCCGCTTCCGGATGCCCGACGAGCCGATCACCTTCACCGACCTGGTCCGCGGCGAGATCACCTACCTCCCGGAGAACGTCCCGGACTACGGCATCGTCCGCGCCAACGGCGCCCCGCTGTACACCCTGGTCAACCCGGTCGACGACGCCCTGATGGAGATCACCCACGTCCTGCGCGGCGAGGACCTGCTCTCCTCCACCCCCCGCCAGATCGCCCTGTACAAGGCGCTGACCGAGCTGGGCGTCGCCAAGGAGACCCCCGTCTTCGGCCACCTGCCCTACGTCATGGGCGAGGGCAACAAGAAGCTCTCCAAGCGCGACCCGCAGGCCTCGCTCAACCTCTACCGCGAGCGCGGCTTCCTCCCCGAGGGCCTGCTCAACTACCTCTCCCTGCTCGGCTGGTCGCTCTCCGCCGACCGGGACGTCTTCACGATCGAGGAGATGGTCGCGGCCTTCGACGTCGCGGACGTGCAGCCGAACCCGGCCCGCTTCGACCTCAAGAAGTGCGAGGCGATCAACGCCGACCACATCCGCATGCTCGACGTGAAGGACTTCACCGAGCGCTGCCGGCCGTGGCTGCAGGCCCCCGCCGCCCCCTGGACCCCGGAGGCCTTCGACGAGGCCAAGTGGCAGGCCATCGCCCCGCACGCGCAGACCCGCCTGAAGGTCCTCTCCGAGATCACGGACAACGTCGACTTCCTGTTCCTGCCGGAGCCGGTCTTCGACGAGGCCTCCTGGAGCAAGGCGATGAAGGAGGGCTCCGACGCCCTGCTGCGCACCGCCCGCGAGAAGCTGGACACCGCCGACTGGACGTCGGCCGAGTCCCTGAAGGAGGCCGTCCTGGCCGCCGGCGAGGCCCATGGCCTCAAGCTCGGCAAGGCGCAGGCCCCGGTCCGCGTCGCCGTCACCGGCCGCACCGTCGGCCTGCCCCTCTTCGAGTCCCTCGAGGTCCTGGGCAAGGAGACGACCCTGTCCCGCATCGACGCGGCCCTGGCGAGGCTCGCCGCGTAGTCCCGCGGAGCGGCCGCACGCAGCGCTCGCACCGCGCCCGCACCGCGCCACGACGAGGGGCGGCACCCGGAGTACCGGGTGCCGCCCCTCGCCCGTTGCCGGTAGCGTCGGCCCCATGGCGATCCGAGCAGTCGTCTGGGACGTGGACGACACCCTCTTCGACTACACCACCGCCGACCGCGAAGGGATGCGGGCGTACCTCCTCGCCGAGGAACTGCTCGCCCGGTACGCCTCCGTGGAGGAGGCGCTGGCCCACTGGCGGGAGGTGACCGACGCGCAGTGGGCCCGGTTCGCCGCGGGCGAGGTCGACTTCGAGACCCAGCGCCGCGACCGCATCCGGGTCTTCCTGGAGCGTGAGCTGACCGACGCCGAGGCCGACGACTGGTTCGGGCGCTACCTGGCGCACTACGAGGCCGCCTGGTCCCTGTTCCCCGACGTCCTGCCGGTCCTCGACGCGCTCGCCGCCAGCCACCGGCACGCGGTGCTGTCCAACTCCAGCCTCCACGTCCAGGACCGCAAGCTGCGCGCCCTCGGCGTCCACGACCGCTTCGAGGCCATCCTGTGCGCCGCCGAGCTGGGCGTGTCCAAGCCCGAGCCCGCCGCCTTCCTGGCGGCCTGCGAGGCCCTGGCGCTGCCGCCCGACCAGGTCGCCTACGTGGGCGACCACCCGGAGATCGACGGCCGGGGCGCCGCGGAGGCCGGGCTGCTGTCGGTGTGGATCGACCGCGGTGGCGTGTACGCGACGGCCGAGCCGCCCGTCGGGCCGCGCCGGATCGTCTCCCTCGACGAACTCCCCGCGCTCCTCGGCGGGGATACCCGTTTTGGAGCCGGGTCCGGCATCGGGTAATGTTCTTCCTGCGCCGCGGGGGCCCGGGCCGGAAGGCCGAAGCCCTCAAGCGCACAGCTAGAACAAGAACCCTCCGGGGCTTGCGTTCCAGTGGCCTATGGTGTAATTGGCAGCACGACTGATTCTGGTTCAGTTAGTCTTGGTTCGAGTCCAGGTAGGCCAGCTCGCAGAGCTCATCTGCAAAGCGCGGATCCCATCCGCGAGCCCCCGTTGTGTAGCGGCCTAGCACGCTGCCCTCTCAAGGCAGTAGCGCCGGTTCGAATCCGGTCGGGGGTACAGATCCATCCCGCGAGGGCACCCGGGTAGCTCCCACGTCCTCACGGTGACACCACCCGGCTCCGGCCGGGTGAGGATCGCTAGGGCCCCCGTTGTGTAGCGGCCTAGCACGCCGCCCTCTCAAGGCGGTAGCGCCGGTTCGAATCCGGTCGGGGGTACGACTGGTCTAAACCATCATTGGTCTATGGTGTAATTGGCAGCACGACTGATTCTGGTTCAGTTAGTCTTGGTTCGAGTCCAGGTAGACCAGCTCGGACCTGCGGAAACGCAGTGTCCAGGCCCCCGTTGTGTAGCGGCCTAGCACGCCGCCCTCTCAAGGCGGTAGCGCCGGTTCGAATCCGGTCGGGGGTACAGAGAAGGAAGCCCTCCACTTCGGTGGGGGGCTTTCGTCGTGGACGCGCGCCCACCGCGGTCCCACGGGACCGGGGGAGGGCCCGCCGCGGCGCTGGGGCGGGCCCGGACCCCCGGGACGGACGGTCGGACGACGAGGGCGACGGGGGTCAGGAACGGCGCAGCGCCTCGGAGAGGCGGGTCGCGGAGTCGATGACGGCCTGGGCGTGCATCCGGCCCGGGTGCCGGGTCAGGCGCTCGATGGGCCCCGAGACCGAGACGGCGGCCACCACCCGGTTCGACGGGCCGCGCACCGGCGCGGAGACCGAGGCGACGCCGGGTTCGCGCTCGCCGATCGACTGTGCCCAGCCGCGGCGCCGCACACCCGACAGGGCCGTCGCCGTGAAACGGGCGCCCTGCAGGCCGCGGTGCAGCCGCTCCGGCTCCTCCCAGGCCATCAGGATCTGCGCGGAGGAGCCGGCCTTCATCGTGAGCGTGGAACCGACCGGGACGGTGTCCCGCAGACCCGACAGCCGCTCCGCCGCGGCCACGCAGATCCGCATGTCGCCCTGGCGGCGGTAGAGCTGGGCGCTCTCGCCGGTCACGTCGCGCAGGTGCGTGAGCACCGGTCCCGCCGTGGCGAGCAGCCGGTCCTCGCCGGCCGCCGCGGCCAGCTCGGCCATGCGCGGGCCCAGGATGAACCGGCCCTGCATGTCGCGCGCCACCAGCCGGTGGTGCTCCAGGGCCACGGCCAGACGGTGGGCCGTGGGTCGTGCCAGTCCGGTGGCGCCGACCAACCCCGCGAGGGTGGCCGGACCGGACTCCAGAGCGCTCAGGACGAGGGCCGCCTTGTCCAGAACGCCGACGCCGCTACTGTTGTCCATGCAACGATACTCACGTCTCACTCTGTGAAACGCAAGTTCAATTTTCCGCGGGACGCGCCACTCTTGACGTACACAGTCATCAACACGACGGCCCGTGCATCACCGGGTCCGGCGGCGACGGCCCGTGAGTCAAGGGACGGGGACGCCGTCTCCTCAAGGGTCTCTAGTTGGGCCGGCGCACCTTTGCCGGCCGGAGGGAAAGCGATGGGTAGGACACTCGCGGAGAAGGTCTGGGACGACCACGTCGTCCGGCGCGCCGAGGGCGAGCCCGACCTCCTCTTCATCGATCTGCACCTGCTGCACGAGGTGACCAGCCCCCAGGCCTTCGACGGCCTCCGCAAGGGCGGCCGCACCGTGCGGCGCCTCGACCTCACCATCGCGACCGAGGACCACAACACCCCGACCCTCGACATCGACAAGCCCATCGCCGACCCGGTCTCCCGGGTCCAGCTGGAGACGCTGCGCGCGAACTGCGCCGAGTTCGGCGTCCGGCTGCACTCGCTGGGCGACGTCGAGCAGGGCGTCGTGCACGTCGTCGGGCCCCAGCTGGGCCTGACCCAGCCCGGCATGACCGTGGTCTGCGGAGACTCGCACACCTCCACGCACGGCGCGTTCGGCGGCCTGGCCTTCGGCATCGGCACCTCCCAGGTCGAGCACGTCCTCGCCACCCAGACGCTGCCGCTGGCCCGCCCGAAGACCATGGCCATCACCGTCGAGGGCGAACTGCCCGAGGGCGTCACGGCCAAGGACCTGATCCTGGCGGTCATCGCGCGCATCGGCACCGGCGGCGGCCAGGGCTACATCCTGGAGTACCGTGGCGAGGCCATCGAGAAGCTCTCGATGGAGGCCCGCATGACCATCTGCAACATGTCGATCGAGGCCGGCGCCCGCGCGGGCATGATCGCCCCCGACGAGACCACCTTCGCCTACCTCGAGGGCCGTCCGCACGCCCCGCAGGGCGAGGACTGGGACGCGGCCGTCGCCTACTGGAAGACGCTGCGCACCGACGACGACGCCGAGTTCGACGCCGAGGTCGTCATCGACGCCTCCCGGCTGTCCCCGTTCGTCACCTGGGGCACCAACCCGGGCCAGGGCGCGCCGCTGTCGGCGGCCGTCCCCGACCCCGCCTCGTACGAAGACGCCTCGGAGCGCCTCGCTGCCGAAAAGGCCCTGGAGTACATGGGGTTGGAGGCCGGCCAGCCGCTGCGCTCCATCGGTGTGGACACCGTCTTCGTAGGCTCCTGCACCAACGGGCGGATCGAGGACCTGCGCGCCGCCGCGGACATCGTCAAGGGCCGCAAAGTCGCCGACGGGGTACGGATGCTGGTCGTCCCGGGCTCCGCGCGGGTGGGACTGCAGGCCGTCTCCGAGGGCCTGGACGTGGTCTTCAAGGAGGCCGGCGCCGAATGGCGGCACGCGGGCTGTTCCATGTGCCTGGGCATGAACCCCGACCAGCTCGCCCCCGGCGAGCGCTCCGCCTCCACCTCCAACCGGAACTTCGAGGGCCGGCAGGGCAAGGGCGGCCGCACCCACCTGGTGTCCCCGCAGGTCGCCGCCGCCACCGCGGTCCTCGGTCACCTGGCCTCCCCGGCCGACCTCGCCGCCGACGCCCCCACGCCCGCTGGAGTCTGATCAGTCATGGAAGCATTCACCACCCACACCGGCCGGGCCGTCCCGCTGCGCCGCAGCAACGTCGACACCGACCAGATCATCCCCGCCCACTGGCTCAAGAAGGTGACCCGGGACGGGTTCGAGGACGGGCTGTTCGAGGCCTGGCGCAAGGACCCGGAGTTCGTGCTGAACCGCCCCGAGCGCGAGGGCGCCACGGTCCTGGTCGCCGGCCCCGACTTCGGCACCGGCTCCTCCCGCGAGCACGCCGTCTGGGCGCTGCAGAACTACGGCTTCAAGGCCGTGATCTCCCCCCGCTTCGCCGACATCTTCCGCGGCAACTCGCTGAAGAACGGCCTGCTCACCGTCGTCCTCGAGCAGAAGACCGTGGACGCGCTGTGGGAGCTCACCGAGCGCGACCCGCAGGCCGAGATCACCGTCGACCTCGAGGCCCGCGAGGTGCGCGCCGAGGGTCTCACCGCCGCCTTCGAGCTCGACGAGAACTCCCGCTGGCGGTTGCTGAACGGGCTCGACGACATCTCCATCACCCTGCAGAACGAGGCGGACATCGCCGCGTACGAGGCGAAGCGGCCGTCGTTCAAGCCGCGGACGCTCACGGAGCAGAACGCCTGAGCCGAAGTCCAGGCGACGGGTCGACTTTCGGCCACCCCCACCCCCTCCCGTACCCCCGATCGGTCCGATCGGGGGTACGGCCGTGTCTGCACCCGTTCGGACCCGCGCGTCCTCTTGAGGCCCTGCAACTTCCCACGTTATGAAGGTGGTTGCCGGGGTACACGTGTCACGTGCGCCTGACCTCGGAATGTGCCCGGAGCGCCGTCCGAGGCTGCAGTTGCCCCCTGCGCAGGCGACAACTCGCCCCAGATGGCACAATCTGTGCATGGAACGCGACGGCCAACTCGAGCTCTACACGGAAGTCGCGGTCCGGCTCAAAGAAGCGCATGCAGGAGTGCGCGCACTGCAAGTCCCGGAGGGCGTACGGATGGCGCTGACCCGGAAGCTGCTGGTCATTACGGCCGCGGCCAAGCACGATCTCGCCGGCGCGGCAAAGCGGCTGGAGCGGTTCATCGCGGACCTCGATGAGGGCCGATTTCCCGAAGAGGAACGCTGAACGGTTCGAGGCTGCCGAGTTCGTTGCGGCACAAGGGTGATAAGCCCGTTTCGTGTTTGATTTGCGGTATATATCTGCCTAACGTGCGAAAACGCTTGAACGGATTCGTTCGGGCGATGTCTCCGAAGGGGAAGACGTGAACAAGGCGCAGCTCGTAGAAGCGATTGCCGACAAGATGGGCGGTCGCCAGCAGGCCGCCGATGCCGTCGACGCGGTCCTGGACGCCATCGTCCGCGCTGTGGTCGCGGGTGACCGGGTCTCGGTCACCGGCTTCGGTTCGTTCGAGAAGGTCGACCGCCCCGCCCGGTACGCCCGCAACCCCCAGACCGGCGAGCGGGTCCGGGTCAAGAAGACGTCGGTGCCGCGATTCCGTGCCGGGCAGGGCTTCAAGGACCTGGTGAGCGGCTCGAAGAAGCTGCCGCGCGGCGGCGAGGTCGCCGTCAAGAAGGCGCCCAAGGGCAGTCTGTCCGGCGGGGCTTCCGCGACGGTGAAGAAGGCCGCCGCCAAGAAGGCCACCGCCAAGAAGACCACGGCCAAGCAGGCCGCGGGAAAGACGGCCGCCGCCAAGAAGACCACCGCCAAGAAGACGACCGCGAAGAAGGCCACCGGCAAGACGGCCGCGCCGGCCGCCAAGACCACCACCACCGCCGCCAAGAAGACGGCCGCCAAGAAGGCCCCGGCGAAGAAGGCGACGGCCACGAAGGCGCCCGCCAAGAAGTCGACCGCACGCAAGACCACCGCCAAGAAGACCAGCGCCCGCAAGAAGTAGCGGCAGCGAAGCGGTACTCACGCGCCGGGCCGGACTCCGTCACGGAGTCCGGCCCGCGGTGTGCCGGCCGGTCGGAACGCGCGGGCCGGCACGTGCCGGACCGCACGCACCGGTCAAAACGCGCCGGTCAGAACGTCTGGAGCGTCACCAGGGTGATCCGCCGGGCCTCGCCCTCGCCCCGGGTCTCGATGCGCACGCGCTGCCCGGGGCGCAGCAGCCTCAGGCCCCCCGCGTCGAACGCCGGCGCGTCGAAGGGCACCGGAGTGCCGTCGTCCAGCAGCACCTGGCCGCTGCGGCTCTCCGGGTCGTAGGTGTACGCGGTCGCCTGCATGGCCGCAGCCTACTGCTCCGCGATCAGCAGCCGCGCGGCGGCCGCCGCCGTGCGGGGTCCCACCCCCAGCGCCAGCGCCGCCCGGAGATCGTCCCCCGTGTCCACGTCCTGGCGTACCGAGTCCACCGCGTCGAGACGCAGTTCGACGGCTCCCCGCGCGCGGTGCCGGGCCCGGGAGCCAGGACCGAAGGACGGCCGCAGCTCCTCCGTCGCCGCCGCCGTGAGCAGCGTGGTGCCGACGCCCGCCGCATCGGGCAGGAACGCGCGCGGGAACGCGGCCGCCCGCTCCAGCACACGGGCCAGTTCGGCCGTGCGCAGCGCCGGGAGATCGGCGTTGAGGGCCGCCACGGGACCCGCGTGCCACGCGGCCCGCACGGTGGCGGCCGCGTGGGCGAGTGCCGCGTTCAGGCCGCCGCCCGGCTCGTCGGCGACGATGCCCGCGCCCAGCGCGGCCAGCTCGCGGCCGGCCAGGGCGTCGTCCGTGACGACCGCCACGTTCCGCACCGCGCGGCACGCCAGGGCGGCCGCCACCGTGTCCTGCGCGAAGGCGAGGGCGAGCCCCGGACGCAAGGCGTCGTCCGCCGTGTCGGAGAGCCTGCTCTTGGCCTCGGCCAGTGGTTTCAGGGGTACCACCAAGGTCCACTGCACGCGTGTTACGTCCCTCTCTTGTCGCCGCCATTGTCCCCCGCGGCACCCGGGCGCCGGGGGAGCGGGGCGTACGGTGTTCTCGACAGACCGGCGGGCCGGGGCGACACTTGTGCGGCCCGCCTGGCCCTCGGGCCCAGGATTCAAAGGAAGGTGTCCCTGTGCCGCGCCGCAGAATCGGCTTCGCGTACCGCTTCGCCGCGGTGATCTGCAAACCACCGCTGGTGCTTCTGCTCAAGCGGGACTGGCGTGGAATGGAGAACATTCCGGCCGAAGGCGGATTTATCACCGCGGTGAACCACAATTCGCACATAGACCCCTTCGCCTACGCGCACTTTCAGTACAACACCGGCCGTGTTCCGCGATTCCTGGCGAAGAGCGGTCTTTTCAACAAGGGATTCGTCGGCGCCATGATGCGCGGCACCGGGCAGATCCCCGTCTATCGCGAAAGCACGGACGCGCTCAGCGCCTTCCGGGCCGCGATCGACGCCGTGGAGCGCGGTGAATGCGTCGCCTTCTATCCCGAGGGCACGCTCACCCGCGACCCGGACGGCTGGCCCATGACCGGCAAGACCGGCGCCGCGCGGGTCGCCCTGCAGACCAGGTGCCCCGTGGTGCCGGTCGCGCAGTGGGGCGCCAACGAGGTGCTGCCGCCGTACGCCGGCAGGCCCCGCCTCTTCCCGCGCAAGACGCACCGTGTGCTGGCCGGACCGCCGGTCGACCTGGACCGCTTCTACGGCCGGGAGATGACCCCGGAACTCCTCAAGGAGGCGACCGAGGCCATCATGGCCGCGATCACCCGCCACCTGGAGGAGATCCGCGGCGAGAAGGCCCCCGAGGTGCCCTACGACCCGCAGCGCGAACGTGTGGAGCAGCGCCGCAAGACCAGGGCCCAGGTCCGGCGCAGGGGGTACGACGGCCCGTCCGGGCGCCGGCCGTCCGCGCACGGTTCGCCGGCGGACGGGGCGCAGGGCGGTCCGCGGCACCAGGAACGGCAGAACGAACAGCGGAGGACCGGCGAACGGGTCACCGCGAGGGAAGAGGGGCTGAACACGTGAGCAAGCCGGTCAAGGCGGCCGTCTTCGGCACCGGATCGTGGGGTACGGCCTTCGGCATGGTGCTCGCCGACGCCGGATGCGACGTGGTGCTGTGGGCGCGGCGCCCCGGACTCGTCGAAGCGGTCAACTCCACCCGCACCAACCCCGACTACCTGCCCGGAGTCGAACTCCCGGCGAACCTGCGGGCCACCGCGGACGCCGCCGAGGCCGCGCGGGACGCCGACTTCACCGTCCTCGCGATCCCCTCCCAGACGCTGCGCGGCAACCTAGCCGAGTGGAAGCCGCTGCTCGCCCCGGACACCGTCCTGGTGTCGCTGATGAAGGGGGTCGAACTCGGCTCCGCCATGCGCATGAGCGAGGTGATCGGGGACGTCGCCGGGGTCGGCGCCGACCGGATCGCCGTGGTCACCGGCCCCAATCTCGCCCGGGAGATCGCCGCCCGGATGCCGGCCGCCGCCGTGGTCGCCTGCGCCGACGAGACCGTCGCCCAGCGGCTCCAGGCCGCCTGCCACACGCCGTACTTCCGCCCGTACACCAACACCGACGTGGCCGGCTGCGAACTGGGCGGCGCCGTGAAGAACGTGATCGGGCTGGCCGTCGGCATCGCGGACGGCATGGGGCTCGGCGACAACGCCAAGGGCTCGCTCATCACCCGCGGACTCGCCGAGACCACCCGGCTCGGTGCCGCGCTCGGCGCGGACCCGCTGACCTTCGCCGGACTCGCGGGCCTGGGCGACCTGGTGGCGACCTGCTCCTCACCGCTGTCGCGCAACCACACCTTCGGCACCAACCTCGGCAAAGGCATGACGCTGGAGGAGACCGTCGCGGTCACCAGGCAGACCGCCGAGGGCGTCAAGTCCTGCGAGTCGGTGCTGGATCTGGCCCGCCGGCACGGCGTCGACATGCCGATCACCGAGACGGTCGTCGGCATCGTGCACGAGGGCAAGCCTCCGGTGGTCGCCCTCAAGGAACTGATGTCGCGCAGCGCGAAGCCGGAACGACACTGAGCGACGACGGCCGCACACCTCCGCGGGAGCCCTCCGTTTGCCGCACCGCGGGCGCTGTGTCAGGGGGGTGGCCACCAGGTACTCTCATCGCGATATGAGCACCCAGAACCTCCCCCAGAGCCCCGGGCAGTCGCCTCGCAAACCGCGCGTGGCCGTCGTGTTCGGCGGGCGCAGCTCCGAGCACGGCATCTCCGTCGTCACCGCCGGCGCCGTCCTCAAGGCCATCGACCGGACGAAGTACGACGTCCTGCCGATCGGCATCACCCGGGACGGCCGCTGGGCGCTCACCGCCGACGAACCCGACCGCATGGCGATCGTCGACCGGCTCCAGCCCAGCGTGGACCAGCTCGCCGACGCGACCGAGGGCACGGTGGTGCTCCCCCTCGAGCCCGCGAACCGCGAAGTCGTCTACAGCGAGCCCGGCTCGGTGCCGAAGGCGCTCGGCGAGGTCGACGTCGTCTTCCCCGTGCTGCACGGCCCCTACGGCGAGGACGGCACCCTGCAGGGACTCCTGGAACTCTCCGGTGTCCCCTACGTGGGCTCCGGGGTACTCGCCTCCGCCGTCGGGCAGGACAAGGAGTACATGAAGAGGGTGTTCACCTCCTTCGGGCTCAAGGTCGGCCCGTACGTGGTGATCCGGCCCCGCGAGTGGGAGAACGACGAGTCCGCCGCCCGCAAGAAGATCGTCGACTTCGCCGGTGAGCACGGCTGGCCGCTGTTCGTGAAGCCCGCGCGGGCGGGCTCCTCGATCGGGATCACCAAGGTCGACGACCTCTCCGGTCTGGACGACGCGATCGCCGAGGCCCAGCGGCACGACCCGAAGATCCTCGTCGAGGCCGCCCTGCGCGGGCGGGAGATCGAGTGCGGGGTGCTGGAGTTCGAGGACGGCCCGCGCGCCTCGGTGCCCGCCGAGATCCCGCCGCCCGACGCGCACGCCTACTACGACTTCGACGCCAAGTACATCGACTCCACGCCCGGCCTGGTGCCCGCACCGCTGACCGGCGAGGAGACGGCCGAGGTGCGCCGGCTGGCGGTGGAGGCGTTCGAGGCGGCGGGCTGCGAAGGGCTGGTGCGCGCGGACTTCTTCCTCACCGAGGACGGCGAGTTCGTCATCAACGAGATCAACACGATGCCCGGCTTCACGCCCATCTCCATGTACCCGAAGATGTGGCAGGCCACCGGCGTCGAGTACCCCGAGCTGGTGGACCGGCTGGTGCGGGCCGCGCTGCGACGGCGCACCGGCCTGCGCTGAGGCACCGCCGGCCCGGTCGGGACGGGAGGCCCCGGGGCGTGTTCCGAAAGTCCCTCCTGCCCCGCGACGCCCGGCACGGCGCCTCGCCGCGTTGTCGGGATCGCCCGCGTACGCCCAGTACGCGGGCGACCCTCCGCCGTGCGACGCACCGCACCGGACGCCGCGGGGCCCGCCCTTCGGGCGGACGGCGCTCCTTTCGAACGCCCTAGGAGGCGATCCCCTCGGGGACCGCCTCCCTGACGGCCGGGGCGAGATCGACCAGTACGCCCGTGCTGTCCCGCCCGTCGCTCACCCGCACCTCGACGTAGGCCTCACGGTTCGCGGTCGTGAAGCGGTGCGTCCCGTCGTCCTGTTCCTCCATCAGCCAGTCGACGCCGTCGACCCCGCCCGCGATCGCCTTCGGGTCGTTGCCGCCCGCCACCTTGGGATCCGCCATCTTCGGCGGCTGCCCGACACCGCACCGCAGTATGATCGCCTCGCCGCCCCAGCCCGCGGTCAGTGCGGACGCGGGTTCGGGATCGTCGCGATTCTCGCCGTCTACCTCCGCCGGCAGGACCTCGTCCAGGGTCCGGCACAGTTGGGCGACCTTCGCGTCCGGGCTGGGAACCGCCGCCGACGCGCCGTCGTCCGCCGAGGAGCAACCCGCGGTGGTGACGAGCAGCAGGGCGAGGGCGGGCAGGACGGCGCGGCGGTGACGCAAGGAACTCACCGCCCCAGGGTAGACGGGGGCTACAGATGGACGACCGGGCAGGTCAGGGTGCGGGTGATGCCGTCCACCTGCTGGACCTTCGCGACCACCATGCGCCCCAGGTCGTCGACGGTGTCGGCCTGGGCGCGCACGATGACGTCGTAGGGTCCGGTCACGTCCTCGGCCTGGACGACTCCAGGGATCTCGCCGATCAGATCGGCGACGGTCGACGCCTTGCCGACCTCCGTCTGGATCAGGATGTACGCCTGTACCACGGAACCTCCACAGCGGCCACGAGGATCATGTGGGGAAAAGGAACGCCACGGTATCGCGTCACCGGTTCCCGCGGGGAGACCCGCGGGAACCCGGTCCCGCGCGCCGGGGCACGGACTGGACACAAGGCGACGGTCACCTCGACCGTAGCGAGGGCAGGAACGGCCCGCGACCGGGAACGCAACCGGGAACGGCCCGGGACAGAAGGGGAGCTGGGGACATGAAGGGCACGGTTGGTGAGCTCGGGGAGTTCGGGCTCATCAGGGAGCTCACCTCCCGCCTCACCACCACCCCGGCGGTCCGGATCGGCCCCGGCGACGACGCCGCCGTGGTCGCCGCACCCGACCGCAGGGTCGTGGCCAGTACCGACGTCCTGCTCGAGGGCAGGCACTTCCGCCGGGACTGGTCCACCGCCTACGACGTCGGCCGCAAGGCCGCCGCGCAGAACCTCGCGGACATCGCCGCCATGGGCGCCGTGCCGACCGCGCTGCTGCTCGCGCTGGTCGTCCCGGGCGAACTGCCGGTGACCTGGCCCTCCGAGCTGATGGACGGGCTGCGCGACGAGTGCCAGGTGGCGGGTGCCGCGGTGGTCGGCGGAGACGTCGTGCGCGGCGACACCATCATGGTGTCGATCACCGCGCTCGGCGACCTGCGCAACCAGGAGCCGGTGACCCGCGGCGGCGCCCAGCCCGGCGACCTCGTCGCGGTGACCGGCTGGCTCGGCTGGTCCGCGGCCGGGTTCGCGGTGCTCTCGCGCGGCTTCCGCTCGCCGCGCGCCTTCGTCGAGGCGCACCGCCGGCCCGAACCGCCGTACCACGCGGGCCCCGCCGCGGCCGGGCTGGGAGCGACCTCGATGTGCGACGTGAGCGACGGACTGATCGCCGACCTCGGGCACATCGCCGAGGCCAGCAAGGTGCGCATCGACATCCGCTCCGGGGCGATCGACATCCCCTCCCAGATGAACGACATCGGGCAGGCGGTCGGCGTCGACCCCATGCAGTGGGTGCTGACCGGGGGAGAGGACCACGCGATCGTGGCCACCTTCCCGCCGGACGTGAAGCTGCCCGCCCGCTGGAAGGTGATAGGCGAGGTGCTCAACCCCTCCGCGCTGCCCCGGGTGACGGTCGACGGGGCGCCCTGGACCGCCCAGGGCGGCTGGGACCACTTCGCGGACATCGAGTCGTGAGCGGCCGGGACGCCGGGAACGGCGTGACCGCGCGGGACACCGCAGGCGCCGCGGCCGTACCGCCGAGGGTGCTGACGGTCGCCGGCTCGGACTCCGGCGGGGGCGCGGGGATCCAGGCCGACCTGAAGACGATGCTCGCGCTGGGCACCCACGGCATGAGCGTGATCACCGCGGTCACCGCGCAGAACTCCCTCGGCGTGCAGGGCGCCTGGCCGCTGCCGGTGGAGGCGGTACGGGCCCAGTACCGCAGCGTCGTCGACGACATCGGGGTCCAGGCGGTCAAGACCGGCATGCTCGCCTCCGCCGAACTCGTCGAGGCGGTGGCCGACCTGCTCGCCGACAGCCGGGCGCCGGTGGTCGTCGACCCGGTGGGGGTCTCCAAGCACGGGGACGCCCTGCTGGCGGCCTCCGCGCTCGACTCCGTACGGACGAAGCTGCTGCCGGTCGCGACCGTGGCCACGCCGAACCTGGACGAGGTGACCCAGCTCACCGGGGTGCGGGCACGGTCGGAACGGGACTTCCGCCGGGCCGCGGAAGCGGTGCTGGCGTTCGGACCGCGGTGGGTCGTGATCAAGGGCGGCCATCTCGCCGGGGACGCGGGAGAGGCCGTCGACCTGCTCACCGACGGTTCGCAGGAGCACTGGCTGCGCGCTCCGCGGTACGGCAACCGGCACACCCACGGCACGGGCTGCACCCTCGCCTCGGCGATCGCCGCGCGGCTGGCGAAGGGGGATCCGGTGCCCCGGGCGGTGACGGCCGCCAAGGAGTACGTCACGGGCGCGATCGCGGCCGGGTTCTCCCTGGGCGCCGGTATCGGGCCGGTGGACCACGGCTGGGCGCTCGGGCGGGGGAGCGGGGCGCAGGCGGCAACCGGGCCCGCGTCCGGCGAGGACTGAGGCGGGGCCCCGGGGCCCTCGGGTCCTCCGGACCGAGGACGCCGGCGTGGGCACCGGGGCCCGCGCCGGCCGTGCCGCGCACGGACACGGCAAAAAGCCGGCCCACCCGAGGTGGACCGGCTCAGTGCGGTGAACCAGCTGTGGCCGCGCGCTCCGAGAGCGTCAGCGCGAGACCTTGCCGGCCTTGATGCACGAGGTGCAAGCGTTCACGCGCTTCGGCGTCCCGCCCACCACGGTACGCACACGCTGGATGTTCGGGTTCCAGCGACGGGGCGTACGGCGGTGCGAGTGCGAGATGTTGTTGCCGAAGCCCGGCCCCTTGCCACAGACGTCGCAGTTGGCAGCCACGGGTCACTCCAAAGACTTCAGATGCACTTACGGTTGATCCCGGCATGCCGGGATCAGAACGCCGGAACTCGGGGAGTCCTTGGGAATCTGAGTGGCTCTGCCAGGGAGAGGCCCGATTCGGATCGGGCAACCGGAGCAGCATACAACGGCCGAACCGGTAGAACGAAACCGGCATGGCAGCTCAGCGGCCCGCCCGGCCCGCTTCCGGTGTCCGGCCCCCCGAGGTCTACGCTGCGTGACACGGTCGGCAGCCCAGGGAGGCGCAGGTGGCGCAAGTGCCGCAGACATTCTTCGATGCTCTCGCGGTGCGCACCTGGTGCGGACTCGCGCTCGACGCCCTGGGGCGTGCGCGCGAGGAGATCGACGCGATCAACGTCTACCCCGTGGCGGACGGGGACACCGGTACGAACCTCTATCTGACGGTCGAGTCCGCGGCCACGGCCGTCGAGGCGGTGTTCACGGGCTACGCGGCGGAGGGCCCCGAGGGTCCCGCGCTGGCCGACGCGGCGCGGGCGATGGCCCACGGGGCGCTGATCGGCGCCCGCGGCAACTCCGGGACGATCCTGGCGCAGCTGCTGCGGGGGATGGCGCAGGTGCTGGCCGGGGACGGGGCGGCCCGCGCCGACGGGCAGGGGCTGCGGCGCGCCCTGCGGACCGCGGCCGACTCCGCGCGCCGGGCCGTGGCCCACCCCGTGGAGGGCACCGTCCTCACCGTCGCCTCGGCCGCCGCCGACGCGGCCGGTGAGGCGCGGGGCGACTGCGGGCAGGTGGCGCGTGCGGCCTACGACGGCGCCCGCACGGCCCTCGCCGCGACGCCGGACCAGCTGGCCGCGCTCCGGCGGGCGGGCGTGGTGGACGCGGGCGGCCGGGGACTGGTGGCGCTGCTCGCGGCCCTGGTGGAGACGCTCACGGGGGAGAAGCCGGAAGGGCCCGCGCCCGGCGCGTACCGGACCACCGCCGGGACGCACGCGCGGGCGCGCCCCGGCACCCCCGCGCGCGCGGAGCACGGGCAGCCCACCGGATGCGCCGACGGCGGGGGAGCGGCGGAGGCCGCGGACGCCGGGCCCGCCTACGAGGTGATCTACCTCCTGGAGGCCGAGGACGCGGCCGTGGAGCGGTTGCGGCGGCGGCTCGACGGCCTCGGGGACTCGCTCGTCGTGGTCGGCGGGGACGGACTGTGGAACGTCCACGTCCATGTCGACGACGCCGGAGCCGCCGTGGAGGCGGGGGTCGAGGCGGGGCGCCCGCACCGCATCCGGATCGCGCACTTCGGTGCCGGTGACGCCCACGGCCCCGGGGCCGGCCGGCCCCCCGTGGAACGCGCCGCGCGCGCCGTGGTGGCCGTGGTGCCCGGCGAGGGACTGGCCGTCCTGTACACCGGGGCCGGCGCGACCACGGTGCTGGCCCGCCCCGGCGAGCCGCCCGCGAGCGGCGAACTGGTCGAGGCCGTACGGCGGGCCCACGCGCACGAGGTGGTACTGCTGCCCAACGACGCCGAGCTGCGCCACACCGCGGCGGCGGCGGCCGAACAAGCCCGCGCCGAAGGGCTCAGGGTGGCCCTCATCCCGACCCGTTCCGCGGTCCAGGGCATCGCGGCGCTCGCGGTGCACGAGCCGGAGCGCCGTTTCGACGAGGACGTGGTGGCGATGACCTCGGCGGCGGGCGCGACCCGGTACGCCGAGATCGCCGTCGCCGAACGGCAGTCCTGGACCATGGCGGGCATCTGCCAGGCCGGTGACGTCCTCGGCCTCATCGACGGCGACGTGGCCGTGATCGGTGACGACGTCACCGCCACCGCCACCGCCGTCCTGGACCGCATGCTCGCCGCCGGCGGCGAGCATGNNTCGCCGCCCACCTGGAGACCCACGTCCGCGAGGGCTACCTGGCCGTCGACACCGTCCTCTACCAGGGCGGCAGACAGGGCGCCCTGCTCCTCATCGGGGTGGAGTGAGGGGGACGGCACCGCCCCGGGGGACCCGGATC
>NZ_LIRG01000469.1 GCF_001419695.1 Streptomyces prasinopilosus | reverse complement strand
GACGGTGCGCACGGACGTGCACGCGGCGGCCGTTCGGAGCGGGGCGCGGGGGCCGTCACGGCCGGCGCACGGGCGCCGGCGCCGGCGTCAGTTGTCGGGGGACCGGAGCACGCGGAGGTGGCCGCGGCGCGCGACCTCCATGGGATCCGCGCCGCGCCCCGCTCCGCCGGCCGACCGCTCCTGGGGGCGGGCCGCCTCACGCACCGCGTCCGCGAGCGCTTCGAGATCGTCCCCGCTGGGCCGGGCCGGGGCCGAGCCGTCGAGCAGGCGGACGACCTCCCAGCCGCGCGGCGCGGTGAGGCGCTCGGAGTGCTCGGCGCACAGGTCGTAGCAGTGGGGTTCGGCATAGGTGGCGAGCGGGCCGAGGACCGCGGTCGAGTCGGCGTAGACGTACGTCAGCGTCGCGACGGCGGGACGGCCGCAAGCGGTGCGCGAACAGCGACGTACAGGGCTCACGATGTTGGACGGTACCGCACTCTTGAGCGGGCCGCGACGACTCCCCTGCCGCGCGTTCCCCCGTGTCGTGGCCTGAAAGGTCCCTGCGTCCCGGTCGGCACGCACCGTTCGACCTGCTCCGACGCTCACGTCGGGAACGGATGCGGCTTCCCTTCCGGTCATTACTTGGTACAAAAACCGTCAAATACCTTGAGATCACCGATCCGTGAAAGATATGGGATCGAGCCGAACCTTGGCCGGAATGGTCATGCGACGACAAGACGACAAATCGATCCAGGTGGGCCGTCGCCGTGTCCCGGCACCGGTCCGTGCGCGGACGGGGTCCGGAAGCCGTGTGGGGCCGGGCGCGCCGGACCGGTGGAGACTACGCTTCACCGTGATGGACACCCCTGTGACGCCCCGTGCCGCCGACCGCGGGCCCCGCCGTCGTGATCGCCACGGCCGGGGCATGCGCGGACCGATCGCGCCGCCCCAGGTTCCGCTGGCCGCCAGCCGCGCGGAGACGTTCGCGGACCTGGTGCAGGACTCCGTGGAGCGGCTGGAGCGCCGGTGGCCCCAGCTGGCCGACATCGACTTCCTCGTGCTGGAGGTCCCGCGCCTGGACGCGTCCGGAGCGGGCTGGAGCGACGAGCCGGTGCCGCTGGGCGGCACCGTGCCGACCCACGAGGGGCGTCCCGCCCGGGTCGTGGTCTACCGCCGGCCGGTGGAGATCCGCACCAAGGGGCGCGACGAGCGGGCGGCGCTGGTCCACGAGGTCGTCGTGGAGCAGGTCGCCGAACTGCTGGGGCTGACGCCGGAGACCGTGGACCCCCGGTACGGCGAGGACTGACAGGAAAGCCGACGGGCCGGGGCCCGGCGCCCTGGGGTCCGCCGCGTCGGGGTCCGGGCGGCCGCCCCGGCCGCCCGGACGGAGGCCTTCCGTACGGGCGGCGGCGGCTCCTGCTCCCGGTGGTTCCTCCCCCGGCCCCGTCTGCCGCAGGACCGGCTACTTCTGCAGGACCGACAGGTCCTGCTCCGTGTGCGGTACCGCCACCATGCCCCGGTCGTCGGGGAGGGTCTGCACGGTGAAGGCGGGAACGCCGTCGTCCGGGGCGGTGAGGGTCCGGGAGGCGTAGACGGGGACCTTGTCCGACTCGGGCTCGACCGTCAGCGCGTACGTGCCCTCGACGTCGTCCGGGACCGGGACCTCGATGTTCTGGGTGGTGCCGGCCTTGATCGTGTACGTCTCGCTCGCCGGGGTGCCGCCCTCGCTGCCCGCGGACACGGTGACCTTGACCGTGGCCGCGCCCTCGGGCGCGGTCACGGCGAGGACGCTGCCCTTGACCGTGTTGCCGGCGGACGTCGCCCGCAGACCGACCTCGCGGGCCGCCGGGACGAAGGCCGACTCCTGGTCGTCGCCCTTGCCGCGCAGCACCCGCACGGCCGCCACGACGGGCACCGAGCGGTCCGTCGGCGTGAGCACCAGGGAGCCCGCCTCGCCGCGCGTGACGTCGCCGAGGTCGACGGCGGTCGTCATCCCGCCCTTCACGTGCACCGTCTCGTTGCCGGCCGGGGTGATCAGTCCGGAGGGCGACGCGAGCTGCACCTTCAGGTCGGCGTCGGTGTTGCCGGGGGTGAAGACGGCCAGGCGCACGGCGGTGGCGTCCTCGGGGATGCCGGGCAGGACCAGGCTGCCCGCCGGATCGGCCGACGCGGCCAGCCAGTCGCCGCCGAGGGAGTCGTCCAGGGCCTGCACGGCCGCGCCGACCCGTCCGCTGCGGACGACGACGTGGACCGTCACGTCGGTCTGCTCCTCGTCGGTGAGCGTGGACAGCAGCACCGGTTCGGAGGAGTGCGGCTTGACCGTGATGCCCTCCCCCACCTCGGTCTCGAGGGCGCCGTCCTCGCCGTAGACCTCGATGTCCACGACGGCGGCGGAGCCGTCGGGGTTGGTCAGGTGGACGTAGTCGGTGCGCCCGGCCGCGGTGCTCGCCCCGGGGAACCAGAATTCCGTGTCCGGTGCGGTGCAGGTGACGCCCTGGAGGCCCCGGCCGGTGCCGGCGGCGACCTCCGTGGTCTGCTGCACGGTCCAGCCGGGGGCGAAGCGGCCCTCGGCGGTGCCGAGGAGCGCGGGCTCCTCTCCGCCGGAGGTGTCCGCGGTGACCGGCTCGCCGGGTTCCTTCTCGTGCTCCAGCACCGGCTTCCCGGTCTTCGCGGAGGCGGCGGTCTCCTTCCCACCGCTCTCCTCGCTCTCCTCCCCGCCGTTCTCCTCGCTCTCCTCCCCGTCGTCCTTCCCGCTCTCCTCCGTGTCCTTCTCCGCGGGCTGTCCCGCGGTGGCCCGCCGGAGGGCGGCGCCGCCCTCGTTCCCCGTGCCCTTCGTGACGGGCGTGAAGGACGTGTAGGTCGTCTCGGCGAGGTCGGAGCTGCTGGGCTTCGGGCACAGCAGGCTGGAGCGTTCCACCGGCAGGCGGGCGGCCGCCGTCGCGACGCCGTCGTCCGCGGCCGTGGGGTCCGGCGCGGTCAGGACGGCGAAGCCGGTGACGGCGGCGAGTGCGGTGGCCCCCGCGATCAGGGACAGGGTGGTGCGGTTCACTGCTGGCTCCCGTCGGGACGCTCGCTGCCCGGCTGCGGGCGGTGCGGCTGCTCGGGGTCGTACGACGCGTCGTAGCCCTGCGCGTAGGTCTGGTCGTAGCCGTCGTAACCCTCGTAGCCCCGTCCGTACGCCGTCGGGTCATACTGCGGCTGCGGGGGCGTCCCGTCGTAGGCGTACGGGTCGTACCGGCCGCCCCCGCCGTCCTGGCCGCCCTGGTAGGGGTCCGTCGGGTAGTGCTGTCCGTAGCCGTCCGCCGGGGGCTGCTGCTGTCCCTGCGGGTACGGGGCGGCGGCGGTGTAGGCGCCGTCGTAACCCGGGTTCGGGTGCGGCTGCGGGTCCGGGTGGCTCGACGCGTCCCATTCGTCGTAGGGCCGCTGCTGCGGAACGGCCGCGGGCTGCGGCGGGGCGTCGAACCCGTCGTGCGCGCCGCCGTCCGTGCCGTCGGCCGCGTCGCCGTCCGCGTCCCGGTCCGTGCCCGTCTCCTCGGCCGCCGCGGCTTCCGCCTCGGCCTGGGCGCGCAGGCGGCGGGCGCGGCGGCCGTCGCCGGCGAGCGCCTCGGCGGGGACGGCCGGTTCCTCGGGCAGGTCGTCGTCGACGTCGCGGCGCCGGCCGGGCAGCGCGAGCACGACGAGGACGACGGCGAGCAGGCCCTGCGCCCACAGCCAGGCGGTGTGCGTGAACGGCTCCTCGTAGGTGACGGCCAGCCGTCCGCCGGCGGCGGGGAGCCGGAAGCCCTGGGCCCAGCCGTCGACCGTGGTGCGGGTCAGCGGCTTGCCGTCGAGGGTGGCGGTCCAGCCCTCGGCCGCGGCGTCGGCCAGGCGCAGGACGCGTCCTTCGGCGCCGTCGGGGATCTCGGTGTCGATCTCGACGGGTCCGGCGGCCACGGCCTGCGGCTCGCCCTCGCCGCCCTTGGCGGGGACGACGGTCGCGCGGGCCACGTTCTGGTCGACGCGCCACAGCGCGCCGCCCGCCTGCTGGCTGAGCCGGGTCAGGCCGGGCGTGGCGTCCAGGACGCGGGTGACGTCGCGGGGGGCGCCCGGGTGGACGAGGACGTAGCGCACCGCGAATCCGCCGAGCTGGTCGGCCTGGTCGGCGCCGGAGCCGGCGACGAGGTTGGCGACGACCTTGCCGAGCCCGGTGTTGACCTCGGCCGAGGCGGTGATCTCGGCATCGCCCATGCGGGCGCCGGAGCCGCGGACCAGCACGTAGTCGACGCGGGCGGCGGAGTCGCTGTCCAGGACGAGGGTGCGGGCCTGGTCGCGGGTGCCGCTCTCCTCGGCGACGAACGCGGGCACCTGCACGGGATCGCGCCGCGCGAGCGGTCCGTCGGCGCCGCGGAGCATCCAGCCGGCGGCGGCCAGCAGCGGGCCGGCCGCGCAGGCGAGGGCGATCAGCACGGCGACCGGCTGACGCCAGCCGAAGTTCTGCTCGGCGACCCGGGAACGCGCCCCGTCGGCGCCGAGCACGGCCGCGGCCAGCAGGGCGATGCCGTGGACGAGCGTCGCGGGCCCGGCCCAGGCGGAGCCGTTGGACAGGACCGCGAAGACGAGTCCGACCAGGGCGGCCGCCCAGGCGGCGCCGATGGCGAGGCGGCGTTCGGAGCGGAGCAGGGCCGCGAGGGCGGCGAGCACGATGCCGAGGAACAGCGTCCCGCCGGCCGCGCCGGGACCGCCGGGGCTCGCGCCGAGCAGGTCGAGGGCGGAGGCGGCGGACGCGCCGTACTCCAGGCCCGCCTCCCGGAAGAAGCCGAACGGGAGCAGCGACAGCGACCAGGGGGCGAGGACCAGCAGCGGGGTGCCGAGCTGGGCCAGGAAGCGGAGTCCGTACGCCGGGAGGTCGGCCCTGCGCAGGGCGAGGACGCCGAGGCCGAGGACCAGGGCGACGGGCCAGACGACCGGGGTGAACGCGGTGGCGAGGGTCAGCAGCAGCGCGTACGCCCAGGTCGCGCGCCAGCTGCCGCGGACGCCGGGGCCGTGGGCGAGTCCGCTCGCGGCGATGCCGGCCCGGGCGATCAGCGGCAGCAGGACGGCGAGCACGGCGGTGCCGATCCGGCCGCCGGCGAGGGCGCCGGTGATGGCGGGCAGGAAGGCGTAGGCGATCGCGGCCCAGGCGCGCAGCAGCCGGGACTCGACGAGCGGGCGGGAGGCGAAGTAGGCGCTGATGCCGGCCAGCGGCACCGAACCGACGAGCAGGACGGTCACGGCGAGCCCGGTCGAGCCGAGCAGCAGGGTGGCCAGGGACGCCACGAGGGCGAGGTAGGGCGGTGCGGAGCCGGTGCCGCCGGCGCCCACCGCGTGCCAGGTGTCCGTGTACCGCGCCCACAGCTCGCCGGAGTCGGCGGGGGCGGGCAGCAGGGCGCCGCCCGCGAGCGCGCCGCCGCCGAGGAGGGCGCGGCAGGCCGTGAGGGAGACGAGCAGCAGGAGCAGGAAGAGCACCGGGCCGGGTTTGCGGGCGATCCGCTTGAGCCGGGCGAACTGCTCGACCTCGATGAAGTCGGCGTCGTCCCCGCCGGGTCCGGCGAGCTGTGGGCGCGGTACACGGACACCTGGCACGCGGTGGGCGCCGGCGGCACCGGCTCCGCACCGCCCTACCTCGCCCTCGTGGCGTCCCTGGCCACCCTGCTGCTCGGCTCGACCGGGCTCGCCGTGACCGTCCTGCTCGTCGGTTCGGTGCCGCTGGCCGGCATCAGCGCCTACTTCGCCTCCCGCCCGCTCGTCGAGTCCCGGCTGCTGC
>NZ_LIRG01000468.1 GCF_001419695.1 Streptomyces prasinopilosus | reverse complement strand
GGATCCGTTCCGGAGCGGCCCCGGACCCGCTCCGGAGCGGGTCCCGGCCGGGGTCCGCTCCCGGGCCGGACGCGGCAGGCGCTCCGCACGGCGCGGCGCGCGGGGGCCCGGCGCGCGGGCGGGGCGTCGACGCACCGGGCCCGCGGGGCCGGCGCCCGCGGCGCGCCCCACTCTCGCGGCTGGGCCCGCCCCGCGCAAACCGCCTGTACAGCGCAGCGACCATTGCGTGGGGGGCGCCCCCTCGGGCATGCTCCGGGATACCCGTCGGCCAGTGTGGACGGGATCTGCGCGAAGGAGGCGTGCCGCCGTACCCTTGGGGGTATGGGGTTGGGAAGATGATTCCCGGACACAGCTCCGACGCAGCCTGTCGTCCCTCATAACAAGGATCACAACGCCGAGACAGCCATGGCCGGTCACGAATTCTTCGAACCCGCGGACCGCAAGCGACCCCTCGCCGACCCCACGGCCGCCGAACCGGCGGGGGTCGAGCCCCTGGGGGCGGCTCAGGCGCGCCGGCCGTGCGATCCGGCGTTCCGGCACGGCGTCGTCGTCGGCTTCGACGGCTCCACCTCCAGTGAGCGCGCCCTCGCGTACGCGATCGGGATGGCCCGGCGCTTCAGCTCCGCGCTGATCATCGTCCACGTCGCCAACCGGCTCCCGACCACGGTGTGGGCGGGCTGCGAGCCCCCGGTCTTCGTCGACGTCCCGGACCACCGCACCGAGGTCCTCGGCCTCGAACTGGCCTGCGCGGACTACCTCACCGAGGTGCCCTGGATCCTGGTCGAGCGCGGCGGCGACATCTGCCACGAACTCGAGGAGGTCGGCCGGGAGTACGAGGCCGACGCGATCGTCGTCGGCTCCACCCACGGTCTCGTCGGCCGGCTCTTCGGTTCCGTCGCGGGCCGGCTCGCCAAGCGGGCCCAGCGCCCGGTCGTGGTCATTCCCTGACGCGCCGCCCGGCGACGGCCCGCGCCGGGCGACCGGGCGGCGGCCGGCCGGGACGCCGGGGCGCCCCTCCGCACCGCGCGTGGGCGGGACGGGCACGGTGCCCGTCCCGCCCACGCGGGTCTTGTCCGGAGGTCTCCGGGGGCGGGCGCGGCCCGTCCCGCCGTCCTCGGCGGTGACGCCCGGCCTACTCGACGGTGACCGACTTGGCGAGGTTGCGGGGCTTGTCGATGTCCCGGCCCAGCGCCAACGCCGTGTGGTAGGCGAGGAGCTGGAGCGGGATGCCCATGAGGATGGGGTCCAGCTCGTTCTCGTTCTTCGGGACGACGATCGTGTGGTCGGCCTTCTCCTGCTCCTGGTGGGCGACGGCCATGATCGGGCCGCTGCGGGCCTTGATCTCCTCCAGCGCCGCGCGGTTCTTCTCCAGCAGGTCGTCGTCGGGGACGATCGCGACCGTGGGCAGCGCGGGCTCGATCAGGGCCAGCGGGCCGTGCTTGAGCTCGGACGCCGGGTAGGCCTCCGCGTGGATGTAGGAGACCTCCTTCAGCTTCAGCGACGCCTCGCGGGCCACCGGGTAGCCCCGGACGCGGCCGATGAAGAGCATCGAGCGGGCCTCGGCGTACTGCAGGGCCAGCTTCCTGATCTCCTCCTCGCCCTCCAGGATCTCGGCGATCTGCCCCGGCAGCCTGCGCAGCCCCTCGATGATCCGCCTGCCGTCGCTCACGGACAGGTCGCGGGTGCGGCCCAGGTGCAGGGCGAGGAGGGCGAAGGCGACCGTGGTGTTGGTGAAGCACTTGGTGGACACCACGCACACCTCGGGCCCGGCGTGCACGTACATGCCGCCGTCGGCCTCGCGGGCGATCGCCGAACCGACGACGTTCACCACGCCCAGCACCCGGGCGCCCTTGCGCTTCAGCTCCTGCACCGCCGCCAGCACGTCGTACGTCTCACCGGACTGGGACACCGCGACGTACAGCGTGTCGGGGTCGACGACCGCGTTGCGGTAGCGGAACTCGGAGGCCGGCTCGGCGTCGGCGGGGATGCGGGCCAGCTCCTCGATCATCTGGGCGCCGATCATGCCCGCGTGGTACGAGGTGCCGCAGCCGAGGATCTTCACCCGGCGGATCTGGCGGGCCTCCCGCGCGTCCAGGTTCAGGCCGCCGAGGCGCACGGTGGAGAACCGGTCGTCGATCCGGCCGCGCAGCACCCGGTCCACGGCCTCGGCCTGCTCGTGGATCTCCTTGTGCATGTACGTGTCGTGGCCGCCCATGTCGTAGGAGGCCGCCTCCCACTCCACGGTGGTCGGCTCGGCCGTCGTCCGGGTGCCCTCGGTGGTGTACGTGCGGAAGTCGTCGGCCTTGAGGGTGGCCATCTCGCCGTCGTCGAGGGTGACGATCTGCCGGGTGTGGGTGACCAGGGCGGCTATGTCCGAGGCGACGAACATCTCCTTCTCGCCGATGCCGAGCACCACGGGCGAGCCGTTGCGGGCCACCACGATGCGGTCCGGGAAGTCGGCGTGCAGCACGGCGATGCCGTAGGTGCCCTCGATGATCCGCACCGTCTCGCGGACCTTGTCCTCCAGCTTGACGGCCTGCGAGCGGGCGATCAGGTGGGTGAGGACCTCGGTGTCCGTCTCGGAGAGGAACTCGACGCCCTCCGCCTCCAGCTTGCGGCGCAGCTCACCGGCGTTGTCGATGATGCCGTTGTGGACGAC
>NZ_LIRG01000467.1 GCF_001419695.1 Streptomyces prasinopilosus | reverse complement strand
GCGGTGCGGGACGCCGGCAGCGTCGTCCCGCTCCGTTCCGGCGGCCGCGCTCCCGGCCGGCCGGGAGCGCACGACGCACGGCCGGCACGGGGCACCGCGGGGCGACTCCCCGGCGTGGGGGTGTCCCGCACCCCCGTAGGCTGCGGCGGGTCGGTGCATGTGTGCGGGAGGGGTTCGTCGTGGTACGGCCGTTGGAGCAGGGGGATCCGGATGTCCTGGGTGACTACCGGGTGGTGGGACGCCTGGGCGAGGGCGGGATGGGGCGGGTCTTCCTGGGGCGTTCACCGGGCGGGCGGTCCGTGGCGATCAAGGTGGTGCACGCGTCGCTGGTGCACGAGCCGGAGTTCCGGGCCCGGTTCCGTCGCGAGGTGGAGGCGTCGCGCGCGGTCGGGGGAGCCTTCACCGCCCCGGTGATCGACGCCGACACGGAGGCCGAACAGCCCTGGATGGTCTCCGGTTACATCGCCGGGCCCTCGCTCCACCAGGCGGTCGCCGACCGGGGGGTCCTGTCGCCGGTGCCGCTGGCCGCGCTGGCCGCGGGCCTGGCCGAAGCCCTGGTCTCCATCCACCGGGCCGGCCTGGTGCACCGCGATCTGAAACCCTCCAACGTGCTGCTCGCCGACGACGGCCCGCGCGTCATCGACTTCGGTATCGCCCGGGCGTTCGACGCCACCGGCCTCACCAGGACCGGGGCCACGATCGGCTCGGCGGGCTTCATGTCCCCCGAGCAGGTCGAGGGCGGCGCGATCACCGCGGCCAGTGACGTCTTCTCCCTGGGCGCGGTGCTCACCTTCGCGGCCACCGGCGCCGGTCCGTTCGGTGTGGGGTCGGCCCCCGTCATGCTCTACCGCGTGGTGTACGAGGCCCCGGACCTGGAGGCCGTCCCGGACCCCGTGCTGCGTGCCCTGCTGGCCGACTGTCTGGCCAAGGAGCCGGCGCTCCGCCCCACTCCGCGGCAGATCCTCCGGCGGGTGGCCCCGGCCGCTCCCTGGGCCGGCGGACAGGCCGGCGTGCCCACGCGGCGCGCCACCCTCGCGGAGATGTTCACCCAGTACGCCGGGGCGCCGCTCACCCCGTCGGCGGCGTCCGGCGGGCGGGCGACCGCACCGGGTGACCCCCGCCGGTCCGTACGCCGCGACGCTACGGCCCCGGCCGCCGCCGGGGCCGTAGCGGGCGCCTCCCGGGGTGCGGGCGGCCCTGCGGGGGCCCGGGCGGCGGCGCCCTCCGCGGTCCCGTCCGGCCCGTCCGGGTCCGGGCCGGCGCCCGCGGGGCCCCGCCCCGTCGGGGCCTGGCGGCTCGACGAGCGTTCCGGCGTACGGGCGAGGGACGTCACCGGTCGCCACCACGCCACGGCCACGGCGGTCAGGTGGGGCACGGGCCGTGGTGAGGGCGCCGAGTTCAACGGATTCAGCAGTGAGGTGGCCACCGGTTCCGCGGTGGTCGACACCGCGCGCGGCAGCTTCACCGTCGGCGCATGGGTCCGGCTCGGCACGATCCCCTCGCACTTCGTCACCGCGGTCAGCCAGGACGGCGAGGAGACCAGCGGTTTCTACCTCCAGTACTCCTCCCACGAAGGCCGCTGGGCCTTCGCCCGCCCGGATCTGCGCGTCGTTTCGAGGTCCGAGCCCGTCGCCGGTGAATGGACCCACCTGACCGGTGTCTGCGACGGCTTCGCCGGAGAACTGCGTCTCTTCGTGAACGGGGTCCAGGAGGGCTCGGTCCGCGACCGGATGCCGGTCGTGTCCGAGGGGCCCTTCGTCATCGGCCGCGCCCGTTACGGCGGGGGGCCGGTCGATCCCTTCCCGGGCGGCATCAAGGACGTCATGGTCTTCGACCGTGCCCTCACCGAGGCGGAGGTGAGGGGCCTGGTCCAGCCGTGAGCCGGCCGGCGTCCCGGCACCGGGGCGCCGGCGCCCGCGGCGGGAGGTCCGGGCGGAGGGGCCGAGGCGACGTGCCCCGGTGCGTGTCACGTGGAGCGCAGAGGGTCTCGCGGGTGGGGTCGGGGCCTCGCCCCGGCCCGCGGCCGCGCCGATCTCCTCCGACCTCGTCCCGGCCCGGCTCCACCCCCGCCCCTTCGTCCGGTGGCGGTCGCGCTGCGAACCGGTCCGGCGGACCTCTCGTGCAGGAGCCGGGCACCGGGTCAGCCGGCCGGGACGCCTCCACGCCCCCTCCCGACCGTTCGCCGCCCTGAGCGACGAGCCGGGCGAAGTCGACGGCCCAGCCGCCGGCCGGCCCACTCAACCGCCCGGCCGACCGCGACTGCGACTGCGGCCACAGTCACCTCATGCCCCCCGGTCCGGAGTCCTCCGGCACGCGGGCGCGCTCCCCGGCCCTCCGCTTCCCGCGCGGGAAGCGGAGGGCCGGCCCGGCAGGCGCCGCGGAGCGGCGAGCCGGAGAAGCGCACGCGTCAGCGCCGGCCCACCCCCGGAGGACGAGTGCGACGCCGGGGCCGCCTTCGGCCCCGGTATGCACGAGCGCATCCGCCGCACCCGACGCGGAGCGACGAATCCCGCTCGGCGCACCGCGTGTTCGGGCGATACCGCACCACCGGGCGGAGGCGCCGTTCAACTGACCGAACGAGGCCTCCGGGGCGGCCCGGCGAGGGTCACCGCCCCTCCCCTCACTGCTCCGGAAGCCCCGGCCGGGCCCCTCGGCGACCGGCGTGATTCACTCGTGCACATTCACTGAATCGTTCTCTGACAACGTTCGGCAATCCCGTCCCTTGATCGGCAAAGCCAACTCCCGCTGGTAGAGACCACTGTTCCCCACCTCCGTGACGTCGATAACGTTTTATGTTTGATTCCGTGATCTCTCGATGGACTGTGTTGACTTTACGAGTCGTTAACAGTCAATGTGTGCGCACCCGGACCGCTCTGGGCCACGTGGCAGAGCGGCATGCACCTGAGGAGACGCCATGTCACTGCGGACCCAACGCCCCGCGCTCCGCCGGGCCCTGGTGGCCCTTGCCGCCCTCCCCCTGCTCGCCACGGCGGCGTGCGGCGGCACCGGCACCGAGGACGGCGCCTCGGGCGGGCAGGGCACGTGCGAGAAGAGCGACGGCAAGGTCGAGCTGACGTACTGGTCCTGGATCCCCGGCGTCGAGAAGGCGGTGGCCGAGTGGAACCGCCAGAACCCGGACATCCAGGTGTCCGTCAAGTCGACCCCGAACGGCAACGCCGGCACCTACCAGAACATGTCGAACGCGCTGAAGGCGGGCAACGCTCCCGACCTCGGCCAGATCGAGTACGACTCGCTGGCGAGCTTCCGCCTCCAGGAGGGCCTCACCGACATCGCCTCCTGCGCGGGCGTCAAGGAGGCCGAGGACGACTTCGTGAAGTGGACCTGGTCGCAGGTGACCTTCGGCTCCGGCGGCGAGGACGGGGTCTGGGCGGTGCCGCAGGATACGGGCCCGATGGCCCTCTTCTACCGCAAGGACCTGTTCGAGAAGCACGGTATATCCGTCCCGAAGACCTGGGAGGAGTACTACGAGGCGGCCAAGAAGCTGAAGAAGGCCGACCCGAAGGCGTACATGACGCACTTCTCGCAGACGGACCCGAACTGGTTCAGCGGCCTGCTGTGGCAGAAGGGCGCGAGCATGTTCGGCCAGGACGGCGACACGTGGAAGGTCGACGTCGACAGCCCGGCCGCCGGCGAGGTGGCGGACTACTGGCAGAAGATGATCGACGAGAAGCTGGTCGCGACCGACCTGCAGGGCTTCTCCCCGGCGCTCTACAAGGCCTGGAACCAGGGCGAGGTGGCGACCTGGGTCAGCGCCGCGTGGGGATACAGCACCATCCGTGACAACGCCAAGGCCACCTCCGACAAGTGGGGCGTCGCCCCGATGCCGCAGTGGTCGGCGGGCGACAACGCGGCCGGCAACTGGGGCGGCTCGACCACGGCCGTCCTCGGCAAGAGCGAGCACCCCTACGAGGCGGCGCAGTTCGCGCTGTGGCTGAACACGGACCCGAAGGCGCTGGAGATCCTCAACCGTGAGGGCGGCCTCTACCCCGCGGCCACCCAGGGACTCGAACTGGAGGCCCTGCGGCAGCCGGTGGAGTTCTACGACGGCCAGAAGATCTTCGACGTCTTCGCGGACGCCTCCAAGAACGTCACCACGGACTGGACCTTCGGCCCGACGATGACGGACACCTACCGCTTCCTGGGCGACGGCATCGCGGGAGCACTGGGCGGCGAGGGGACGCTCGAGGACGCGCTCACCCAGGCGGACGCCAAGACGGTGGACTCCCTGGAGAAGCAGTCACTCGAGGTCGCCAAGTAAGTTCCGGGGACCGGCGCCGCACGGGACCCGCGCCGCCGGTCCTCTCCCCCTCGTCGAGCAAGCCCGGGAAGAGACCACCACATGACCGTCGACCGGACAGCCGCGGCAGCGGCGCCGCCAGTCAAGAACACCGCAGTCCCCGCTCCGCCGCGCCGCAGGCGGAACTGGGCGCCCGCCTTCTTCCTCCTGCCGTTCTTCATACCGTTCATCCTTTTCACCCTGGTTCCGGTCGGGTACGCCTTCTACCAGAGCCTCCTCAAGACCGAACGGACCGGCGGCACCTTCGGCCGCAAGACGACCGTGTTCGCCGGCTTCGAGCAGTACAAGGAAGTCCTGGGCGACCCCGAGTTCCTCGGCAGCGTCGGCCGGGTGGTGCTCTTCGGCCTGGTGCAGATCCCGCTGATGCTGCTGCTGGCGCTGACGCTCGCGCTGCTGCTGGACTCCACGGTGGCCCGCCTCAAGCGCTTCTTCCGCATCGCCTACTTCGTGCCGTACGGCATCCCCGGCGTGATCGCGGCGCTCATGTGGGCGTTCCTGTACGACCCGCGCCTGTCGCCCGTCGTGGAGCTGCTGGACAAGGTGGGGTCCGCGCCGGACTTCCTCGGCTCGTCGATGATGCTCTGGTCCATCGGCAACATCGTGACCTGGACCTACACCGGGTACAACATGCTGATCATCTACGCCGCGCTGCAGGCCGTCCCGGGCGACATCTACGAGGCGGCGCGCATGGACGGAGCGAGTGAGGCGAAGATCGCCTGGCGCATCAAGATCCCCATCCTGCGTCCGGCCCTCATGCTGACGGGCGTCTTCTCGATCATCGGGACCCTGCAGCTGTTCACCGAGCCGCAGGTGCTGCGCTCGATCTCCACCAGCGTCACCAGCACCTACACCCCGAACCTGGCGGCCTACTCGCTCGCCTCGTCGGACAACTACAGCGAGGCCGCCGCCATGTCGGTGACGCTGGCCCTGGCCACGTTCGTCCTGTCGTTCGGGTTCCTCAAGTTCACGGGTCGAAAGGCTGAATCATGAGCCTCCTCACCGACACCGCGGGCGCCCACGCGCCCGCGCCGGCCTCGAAGACGGCACCCCGGGGACCGCGGGAGAGCCGCCTCTCGGTGGCCGTCGCCACCGGTTTCCTGGCCGTGATCGCCGTCTACATGCTGCTTCCGGTGTTCTGGCTGGTCGTCTCGGCCACCAAGAGCCAGGGCGACCTGGTCGACACGTTCGGCCTGTGGTTCTCCGACATGCACCTGATCGACAACCTGAGGGCGCTGTTCGCCAAGCAGGACGGGGTCTTCGTGCCCTGGCTGCTCAACAGCCTCCTCTACGCGGGCGCGGGCGCGGCCGTCGGCACACTGCTGTCCGCCATGGCCGGTTACGCCCTGGCGAAGTACCGCTTCCGCGGGCGGGAGTTCCTGTTCTCCGTCGTCCTCGGCGGGGTGCTGGTCCCGGCCACGGCGCTCGCGCTGCCGCTGTTCCTGCTCTTCGCCAAGGTGGGGGCCACCAACACCTTCTGGGCGGTCTTCCTGCCGAGCGTCGTCAGCCCGTTCGGCGTCTACCTCTCGCGGATCTTCGCGGCCGCCTCCGTGCCCGACGAGCTCCTGGAGGCCGCCCGCATCGACGGGTCCGGGGAGCTGCGGACCTTCTTCACCATGGCGGTGAGGCTGATGTCGCCCGCCATGGTGACGATCTTCCTGTTCCAGTTCGTGGTCATCTGGAACAACTTCCTGCTGCCGCTGGTGATGCTCCAGGACGACCGCCTCTACCCGGTCACCCTGGGCCTGTTCACCTGGCAGTCCCAGGTCAGCCGCGACCCGTCGCTGCAGATCCTCAGCCTCACCGGGTCGCTCGTCTCGGTCGTCCCGATCGTCATCACCTTCCTGGTGCTCCAGCGCTACTGGAAGGCCGGTCTCGCTGCGGGAGCGGTGAAGTCGTGAACAACACTCTCAAGCACCTGTCCGACCGGCTCGGCGGCATCGCCTACGGCGGCGACTACAACCCCGAGCAGTGGCCGCGCGACGTGTGGGACGAGGACGTCCGCCTCATGCGTGAGGTCGGCGTCAACCTCGTCACCGTCGGCGTCTTCTCCTGGGCGTTCCTGGAACCGAGCCCGGGGACGTACGAGTTCGGTCTGCTCGACGAGGTCATGGACCTGCTGCACGCGGGCGGCATCGCCGTCGACCTGGCGACGGCCACGGCGTCCCCGCCGCCGTGGTTCTCGCTGCGCCACCCCGAGGCGCTGCCGGTGACCGTCGACGGCGTCCGGCTGACGCACGGCTCGCGGCAGACGTTCTGCCCGAGCAGCCCCGCCTACGCCGAGGCGGCCGGCCGCCTCACCGAGCGGATCGTGGAGCGGTACCGCGACCACCCCGCGCTCGCGCTGTGGCACCTGCACAACGAGTGGGGCAACCACAACGCGCACTGCTACTGCGACATCAGCGCCGAGGCCTTCCGGGACTGGCTCCGGCAGCGGTACGGGGACCTCGACGGCCTCAACGAGGCGTGGGGAACGGCGTTCTGGAGCCAGCGGTACGGCGACTGGGCGGAGGTCATGCCGCCGCGCGCCACCGCCGCCGTGCCGAACCCCACCCAGCGGCTCGACCACTGGCGGTTCTCCTCGGACGCGCTGCTGGCACTGCACCGGCGCGAGGCCGAGATCGTGCGCCGGTTCTCCCCCGCTGTGCCGCTCACCACCAACCTCCTGGTCACCCTCGAGAAGAAGGTCGACGGGTTCTCCCTCGCCGAGGCGTGCGACTTCGTGTCCGTGGACCAGTACCTCACGGCCGCGGACCCCGAGGCGTACATCGGGCTGTCCCTCGACGCCGACCTCGCGCGCGGCATGGGCGGCGGCGCTCCGTGGCTGCTGATGGAGCACTCCACCTCCGCGGTGAACTGGCAGCCCCGCAACGTCGCGAAGACCCCGGGGCAGATGCGGCGCAACAGCCTCGCGCACGTGGCGCGCGGCGCCGACGGCGTCCTGTACTTCCAGTGGCGCCAGTCGAGGGCCGGCGCCGAGAAGTGGCACTCCGCGATGCTCCCGCACGGCGGCACGGACACCAAGACCTGGCGCGAGGTCACGGCTCTCGGCCGGGACCTGAAGGCACTGGCGGAGGTGCGCGGCAGCCGTGTGGTGTCGGACGTGGCGCTCCTCTTCGACTGGAACGCCTGGTGGGCCCTCGAGATGGACGCCACCCCCTCCCAGGACCTGCGCTACCTCGACCTGGTGCGCGCCTGGTACGAGGCACTGTGGTCGCTGGGCATCACCTGCGACCTGGTGCACCCCGGGAGCGACCTGAGCGGTCACCGGCTGGTCCTCGTCCCCAGCCTCTCCCTGACGAGCGACGCGGACGCCGCGGCGCTGAGCGGGTTCGTCGCGGACGGCGGGCACGCGGCCGTCGGCTTCTTCAGCGGTGTGGTGGACGAGCACGACCACGTCCGCCTCGGCGGCCACCCGGGGGCGTACCGGGACATGCTGGGCATCCGGGTGGACGAGTTCTTCCCGCTCCGGGAGTCGGAGACGGTCCGGCTCTCCGACGGCTCCCGGGCCTCGCTCTGGACCGAACTCGTCGAACCGCGGGGGGCCGGGACGGTCCTGTCGTTCGCGGCGGACCCGTCGTGCGGCGGACCCGTCCCGGGGGGCCCGGCGGTGACGCGCCACGGCCACGGTGACGGCGTGGCCTGGTACGTGGCGACGCGCCCGGAGGCGGACGCCCTGCGCGGGCTGCTGGCCCGGGTCTGCCGGGAGGCCGGGGTCGGCGCCGCGGCCGAGGTCCCGTCCGGGGTCGAGGCGGTCCGCAGGCGCGGCCCGGACGCCGCGTACCTGTTCCTGATCAACCACTCCCCGCGCGACGTGTCCGTCCCGGCATCGGGCACCGACCTGCTGAGCGGCGCCGTCGCCGACGGCGAGGTCGTCGTCCGCGCGGGCGACGTGGCGGTGATCCGGGAGCACGGCGCCCCGGCGGCGGGCGGGTGACGCGTGCTCGCCGAACACACCCGGTGGAACGCGGCCGGCCCGGCGGGCGGTGCCGGGCCGGCCGCGGCCGGCCCGCTCCTCACCGGTCCGGACCTCGACGGGCACTGCCGTGAGGTGCGGGAACGCGGCCTCGGTGAACCGGCCGTGAACGGGCCGGCCCGGCCGTCGCCGCGGGCGGCTTCCCCTCGTCCCCCTGTCCGCTCCCGACCGATCGAAGGTGCGCGCACGTGACCACCGACCGTTCTTCCCACCTGCTCCACTTCCGTGCGGGAGGCACGAGCCTGGTCCTCGACTGCTCGGGGCCCCGCCTCCCGCGGGTGCTGCACTGGGGAGCCGACCTCGGAGATCTGGAGGACGACGCGTCGGGCGGTGCGGGAGACCTCGTCGCCCTCGCGACGGCGAGCGCCGCCGAGCTGGGCACCAGCGTTCCCGACGTCCCCGTGCCCGTGAGCGTGCTGCCCGAGCAGTCGGCCGGCTGGCTGGGCACCCCGGGACTGTCGGGTCACCGCGAGGGCGCCGACTTCTCCTGCGCCTTCACCGTCCGGGAACTGCGGTCCCAGGGCCCCCGCTCGCTGACGGTCGAGGCCGCGGACGAACAGGCCGGGCTCGGACTGCGGTGGGAACTGGAGCTGACCCCCTCCGGTCTCGTCCGCCAGCGTGCGCGGCTCACCAACCTGGGTGAGGGCCCCTACACGCTGGAGGCGCTGCAGCTCACCCTGCCGGTCCCGGCCCACGCCGCCGAAGTGCTCGACCTGACCGGCCGCCATCTGCGGGAACGGTCTCCGCAGCGGCACGAGTTCACCCTCGGCACGCACCTGCGGGAGAACCGGCGCGGACGTACCGGTGTCGACGCCACCCTCCTGCACGCGGTGGGTGAGCGGGGCTTCGGCTTCCGCGGGGGCGAGGTGTGGAGCCTGCACGTCGCGTGGAGCGGCAACCACCGCACCTTCGCCGAACGGACGAACTCCGGGGTCTCGCTCCTCGGCGGTGGCGAGCTGCTGCTGCCGGGCGAGATGCGCCTTCGGCCCGGCGCCGCGTACACGACCCCGTGGCTGCTGGGCTCGTACGGCCGGGGCCTGGACGACATGGCGGCGCGCTTCCACACCTACCTGCGGCAGCGCCCCCACCACCCGGCCACTCCGCGGCCCGTCACCCTCAACACCTGGGAGGCGGTCTACTTCCGGCAGGACCTCGCTACCCTCACCGCCCTGGCGGACGCGGCGGCGGAGGTCGGAGCGGAGCGGTTCGTCCTGGACGACGGGTGGTTCCGCGGGCGCCGCGACGACCGGGCCGGCCTGGGCGACTGGTACGTGGACCCCGAGGTCTGGCCGGAAGGCCTGCATCCGCTCGTCGAGCACGTCCGTTCCCGCGGCCTGCAGTTCGGTCTCTGGGTCGAGCCGGAGATGATCAACCCCGACTCGGACCTGGCCCGGGCCCGTCCGGAGTGGATCCTGTCCGCGGCCGGCCGCATGCCGCCGGAGGCCCGGCACCAGCAGGTGCTCGACCTGGGCCGGCCGGAGGCGTACGCGTACGTACTCGAACGCCTGGACGCCCTGGTCGGCGAGTACGCCGTCGACTACCTCAAGTGGGACCACAACCGCGACCTCGTCGACGCGGGCAGCGGCCCGTACGGCGTCGGCGGGGTGCACGCGCAGACCACCGCGGTGTACGCGCTGATGGACGAGCTGCGCCGGCGCCACCCCGGGCTGGAGATCGAGTCCTGCTCGTCGGGCGGCGCCCGGGTGGACCTGGGCATCCTCGAACGCAGCGACCGGGTGTGGACCAGTGACTGCATCGACGCCCTGGAGCGGCAGCAGATCCAGCTCTGGACGGGCCTGCTGCTGCCTCCCGAACTGATGGGCGCGCACGTGGGCGCCCCCCGCGCGCACACCACGGGCCGCACGCACGGCCTCGACTTCCGCGCGGGCACCGCGTTCTTCGGCCACCTGGGCATCGAGTGGGACCTCACCTCGGCGACGCCCGAGGAGCGCCGCCGGCTCGCCGGGTGGATCGCGGCCCACAAGCGGCTCCGGCCGCTGCTGCACGGGGGAACCGTGGTCCACGGCGACTCCCACGATCCCGCGGTGCTCGTGCACGGCGTCGTGGCCCCGGACCGGTCCCGCGCCGTGTACGCGGTGGTGCAGAAGGCCACCGGCGTGCAGATGCCGACGGGCCGCGTGCGCCTGCCCGGTCTGGCGGAGGACACCCGCTACGCGGTGACCCCGTTGCCGCCGGGGGACGCGGTCCGGGGTCCGGTCACCAGTCCGCTCCCCTGGTGGACGCCGGAGGGTGTCGAACTGCCGGGCCGCGTCCTGTCCGTGCTCGGCGTCCAGGCGCCGACCCTCCATCCGGAGAGCCTCGCGCTGATCGAGGTCCGGCAGGTGCCGCACCCGGCGTGACCCGCCCGTGCGGGAGCGGCAAGGACCCCGTGCGGGAGCGGCGGGGTCCGGATGTCTCGCCGCCCCTCCCGCACGGCCCGGCCCGGCGGAGGGCTGGGACCGGCCCGGTCATGCGGGTCCGGCGCTCGTGCGCGCCGGCGGTGACGCCTTCCCCCCTCGGTCCGGCGCCGGTTCGGCCGGTCCCGGCAGTGCGGCGGGGCCGGTCCCCGGTGGGGCGTCGCCGGGGGCCGGCCCGGCTTCCTCGTCGTCCTCGCCCAGGAAGCCGCCCGACTGGTGCCGCCACAGCTTGGCGTAGGCGCCGTCCGCGGCGAGCAGTTCCCCGTGGGAGCCCTGCTCGACGACGCTTCCGCGGTCCAGGACGACGAGGCGGTCCATGCCGGCGACGGTGCTCAGGCGGTGGGCGACGACGAGGGCCGTACGTCCGTCCATCAGCCGCCACAGGGCGTCCTGGACGAGGAGTTCGCTCTCCGAGTCCAGTGCGCTGGTCGCCTCGTCGAGCAGCAGGATCGGGGCGTCGCGGAGGACCGCCCTGGCGAGCGCGACCCGTTGGCGCTGACCGCCCGACAGTTTCACCCCCCTCTCCCCCACCAGGGTGGCGAAGCCCTCGGGCAGTTGCTCGGCGAACTCCGTGACGTGGGCGGCCTCGGCCGCCGCGCGGATCTCCGCGTCGGTGGCGCCGGGCCGGGCGAAGGCGATGTTGTCCCGCAGGCTGCGGTGGAACATCGCGGGTTCCTGCGGAACGTAGGCGATCAGCGAGCGCAGGTCGGCCTGGCGCAGCCGGCTGATGTCCTGACCGCCGATCAGGATGCGTCCGTCGTCGATGTCCGACATCCGCAGCAGGAGCCGGGTGAGTGTGGTCTTGCCCCCGCCGGACCTGCCGACCAGGCCGATCCGCGCACCGCCGGGCACGTCCAGGTCGAGGCCCTTGAAGATCGGTTCCGCACCCTCGTGGGCGAAGGTCACCGCCTCGAAGCGGACGCCGGTGTCCCGGGGTGCGAGCGGTTCGGGTTCCGCCGGGTCCAGCACGGTGGGCGGGTCCAGCAGCAGTTCCGTGAACTGGGCGGCCTCGGTCATCGAGCTCTCCAGACGCCGGTAGATCTGGTTGAACTCGAACATGATCTGGGTGGCGTTGGAGTAGTAGGTGAAGGCGACGACGATCTCCTCCACCCCCTGGCCCGGGCCGCCGAGGGCGAGGGCGACCACCAGGCCCAGCACGTTGGTCAGCACGGCCATGGGGGCGACCAGCGTGTCGACGCGCAGGTTGGCGTAGTCCCACGACTTCAGCGTCAGGCGCCGGGATTCCGCGACACGGCTGCGGTGTTCGTCGGCCTCCCGCCGCTCGGCCGCGAACGCCCGGATGGTCTCCATGTTCACGAGGCTGTCGGCGACGTGGCCGGAGACCCGGGCGATCGCCGCCTCGCGGTCGTTGACGAGCCGCTGCCGTCGACGGATCAGAGGTGTCGCGGCCGCCACGGTCAGCGCGATCATCATCAGGAGGCCCGCGACGAGCAGCGGTTCGTAGTGCCACAGCACCACGGCGCCGAACGCCAGGGGCACGAGGCTGCCCACGATCCGGTACGTCAGCGTGTCGACGAAGTCCTCGAAGCGCTTGCCGAAGCTCAGCACCCTCTTGGTCAGGGAGCCGGCGAAGTTGTCGTGGAAGAACGCGGCGTCCTTGGCGAGGAGTTCGTCCATGCCGCTCACGTACAGGTGCTCCATGCCGAGGGCGTCCACACGGTTCAGGCAGTGCAGCCCGATCCGCCACACCACCTCGGCGAGCAGCAGCACGGCACCGAAGCCCAGCACGTACGGCAGCGCCGAGGCGAGGGTGAGACCCTCGTCGCCGGCGGCCTGCCCCGCGAGTTTGGCGATCAGCAGGGGGGCGACGTAGCGGATGCCGGTGTTGCCCACGGCCGGCAGCAGCAGTGCGGGCAGGGCCAGTCGTCGCAGTCGCAGCAGTTCCCGGCCGTAGCGGCGCAGCGCGAGGACGACCGCGCTCCTGCCCGGTGCCGGCCTCTGCGTTTCTGGTGTCGTCTCTGTTGTCGCCATCACACTCCCGGAGATGCGGAAGCCGGAAGTCTCCCGTCCGGGGAGGGGGCCGGTCCAGGCATTTACCGCTTACCAGCGAGAACCGGACAGCGCGAGCGGGGCACCGGTCGACGCTCAGGACCCTATGGCTGCCGCTCGCCCGCGGCGCACCGCCGAACGGGTGAGTCGGGGCCTCGGGCACCGCCCGCGAGGGCCGCCCCGCCGGGCTGCGTGCCGGTCCGGGGCGGTCCCGGAGTCCGCGTGTGCGCGGGTCAGCGGCGGATGAGGCCGAGATCGGTGGCGGTGGCGACGGCGGCGGTGCGCGAGTCGACGCCGAGTTTGGCGTAGACGCGCGCCAGATGGGACTTGACGGTGCCCTCGGTCAGGTGGAGACGGCGGCCGACGGCCTGGTTGGACAGGCCCTCGGCGACCAGGGCGAGGACTTCGGTCTCGCGCCGGGTCAGGGCGGTGCCCGGGGTGCGCAGCCGGTGCATCAGCCGGTCCGCGACCGTGGGGGCGAGGGTGGTGCGGCCGGTGGCCGCCGTCCGGACGGCGGCGGCCAGGTCCTCGGGCGGGGCGTCCTTGAGGAGGTAGCCGGTGGCGCCGGCCTCGATGGCGGGCAGGGTGTCGGCGTCCGAGTCGTAGGTGGTGACGATCAGCACGCGGGGTGCGCCCGGCCGGGTGGTGATCAGGGCGGTGGCTTCGGCACCGCCCATGCCCCTGCCGAACCGCAGATCCATCAGCACGACGTCGATGTCGCCCTCGGCGGCGCGGGCGACGGCGTCCTCGGCGGTGACCGCTTCGGCCGCGACGACGAGGCCGGGTTCGGTTTCCAGCACGGCGCGCAGCCCCGCGCGGACGACGGGGTGGTCGTCGGCCAGGAGGAGGCGGATGGGTGCGTCGTCGGTCACGAGCGGGCCTCGGGGTGGGGTTCGGTTCCGGTCTCGGTCTCGGTTCCGGTCTCGGTCTCGGT
>NZ_LIRG01000466.1 GCF_001419695.1 Streptomyces prasinopilosus | reverse complement strand
CCGGCGCCCCCCGGCGCCGGGTCGTGGTCGCCGTGGACGTGCCCGAGGGGGCGGTCTCGGCCGATCCGGCCGGTCCCGGCGCGCTGTGGGTCGACGGGCCGGTACGGCTGGCCCGGGCGGCCGCGGTGCACGTGGACGCGGCGGACGCGGAGCCGGACGTGGCGTCGGCCGCGCGGGCGCTGCCCGCGGCGGACGGCGGGGACGAGGGCGCGCAGTCCGTCGTGGACGGCGCGGAGGACCACGAACTGCTCTGGTACGCCACGCAGGAGATCCCGAACCTGCTGGGACCGGCGGCCTAGGTCCCCCGCCCGGGCCGGAGCGGGCCGGAGCGGGTCGGGCGGCCCGGTTCGCGGAGGGGCCCGGTGCCGGCCTCGTGGTCCCGGCCGCCGGGTGCGGCGCCGACCCGGCGGCCTCCCGGCTGTCAGTGCCGGCGGGTACTTTCTTCCCATGGGGACGCACAGGGACGCGCACATCGTCTGGGACTGGAACGGCACGCTGTTCCACGACGTCGACGCGGTCATCGGGGCGACGAACGCCGCCTTCGCCGAGCTCGGCCTGCAGCCGCTCACGCTGGAGCGGTACCGGGAGCTGTACTGCGTACCGGTACCGAAGTTCTACGAGCGGCTGATGGGGCGGCTGCCCACCGGGGCCGAGTGGGAGCTGATGGACGCGACCTTCCACCGGTACTACACCGAGCACCGGGTGCGGTGCGCGCTCGCCGACGGGGTGGCGGAGCTGCTGGCCGGATGGTCGTCCGCGGGGCGCAGCCAGTCGATCCTCAGCATGTACGGGCACGAGGACCTCGTGCCGCTGGTCCGCGGCTTCGGCATCGAGTCCCACTTCCTGCGCGTCGACGGGCGGACCGGTCCGTCCGGCGGCGGCAAGTCGGAGCACATGGTGCGCCACCTCGGCGCGCTGGCCGGTGTGGACCCGGCCCGCACGGTGGTGATCGGGGACGCCGCCGACGACGCGCTGGCCGCGCGGCACGCGGGGGCGAGAGCCGTGCTCTACACCGGCGGTTCGCACAGCAGAGCCAGCCTCGAAGCGGTGGGCGTGCCGGTGGTGGACACGCTGGCGGAGGCCGTCGAGGAAGCGGAACGCCTGGCGGCTTGAGCCGGACGCCGGGAGCCGGGCCCCGGCCCCCGGACGCCGCGGCGGACGGCGGGCGGGCGGCGGACGGACGGCGGCCGACCGCGTGCCGCCGGGCGCGCACTGTGCAGAACGTCAAAGTTCCACCCCGTGTTTTGTACACATACGGCTCATGACGGGCCCCCCGCGAGGGGGGATAGCCTGGGTGACGTGATCAGCGCGATAGCTCGCGGGGGCCTCGTCGTCCCCGTTGTGCGCCCGGAGAGCACGGACGACATCCGTGACCGGGCGGCGCTCGCTGGTCCTCGCGGGCGGGACGGGACCCGGCGGGTCCCCGAGGCGCGCCCCGTTCCCCGGGTGCGGACGACGCAGAGAGCAGCGTCACACCCGTCGGGCGCGTCGAAATCGGCAGAGAAGCCCCCGCTCGTCTCATCCCGCGGCATAGCGTCGGTACGGAGCGGACAACCCGTGTCGTACCTCCGCGCCGCGGGCGCGGAGACCGTACTTCCTTCTACGTCACGCAACGGCGCGCGACAGGAGCCAGAGGACAATGCAGACCAAGCTGGACGAAGCAAAGGCCGAGCTGCTCGAAAAGGCCGCCCGGGTAGCTGAGAACAGCCCGGCCGGGGGGAAACTGCCGACCGGGACGACGGACAAGGGCATGCCCGACCGGGACACCGTGCTCGCGTTCCTCCAGCGCTACTACCTGCACACCGCCCCGGAGGACCTCGTCGGCCGCGACCCGGTCGACGTCTTCGGATCCGCCTTCTCGCACCTCCGGCTGGCCGAGAACCGTCCCCAGGGCACGGCCAGCGTCCGGGTCCACACCCCGACCGTCGAGGAGAACGGCTGGACGTGCAGCCACTCCGTCGTCGAGGTGGTCACCGACGACATGCCCTTCCTCGTGGACTCCGTCACCAACGAGCTGACCCGGCAGGGCCGCGGCATCCACGTCGTCATCCACCCGCAGGTCGTGGTCCGCCGCGACCTCACCGGGCAGCTGATCGAGGTGCTCACCGCCCCGTCCGCCGACGAACTCCCGCACGACGCCCACATCGAGTCCTGGATCCACGTCGAGACCGACCGCGAGACCGACCGCGGCGACCTCAAGCAGATCACCGTCGACCTGCTGCGCGTCCTGTCCGACGTCCGCGAGGCCGTCGAGGACTGGGGCAAGATGCGGCAGGCCGCCACCCGGCTGGCCGAGGGGCTGCCCGACGAACCCGTCCCCGGGGACATGTCCGGGCAGCAGGTCGAGGAGGCCCGGGAGCTGCTGCGCTGGCTCGCCGACGACCACTTCACCTTCCTCGGCTACCGCGAGTACCAGCTGCACGACGACGACTCGCTGGCCGCCGTTCCCGGCACCGGCCTCGGCATACTGCGCTCCGACCCGCACCACCTCACCGACGACGGCCACCCGGTCAGCCCGTCCTTCGAGCGGCTGCCCGCCGACGCCCGCGCCAAGGCGCGCGAGCACAAGCTGCTCATCCTGACCAAGGCGAACAGCCGGGCCACCGTGCACCGGCCGTCGTACCTGGACTACATCGGCGTCAAGAAGTTCGACGCGGACGGCAACGTCGTCGGCGAGCGCCGCTTCCTCGGCCTGTTCTCCTCGGCCGCCTACACCGAGTCCGTCCGCCGGGTCCCGGTGATCCGCCGCAAGGTCGAGGAGGTCCTCGAGCGCGCCGGCTTCTCGCCGCACAGCCACGACGGCCGCGACCTGCTGCAGATCCTGGAGACCTACCCGCGCGACGAGCTCTTCCAGACCCCGACCGAGGAACTCCGGGCCATCGCCACCTCGGTGCTCTACCTCCAGGAGCGCCGCCGCCTGCGGCTCTACCTGCGCCAGGACGAGTACGGGCGCTACTACTCCGCCCTCGTCTACCTCCCCCGCGACCGGTACACCACCGGTGTGCGGCTGAGGATCATCGACATCCTCAAGGAGGAACTCGGCGGCATCAGCGTCGACTTCACCGCCTGGAACACCGAGTCGATCCTCTCCCGGCTGCACTTCGTGGTCCGCGTCCCGCAGGGCACCGAGCTGCCGCAGCTGTCCGACCACGACCGGGAGCGCATCGAGGCCCGGCTGGTCGAGGCCGCCCGCTCCTGGGCCGACGGCTTCGGCGAGGCCCTCACCGCCGAACTGGGCGAGGAGCGCGCCGCCGAACTGCTGCGCCGCTACGCGAACGCCTTCACCGAGGGCTACAAGGCCGACCACACCCCGCGCGCCGCCGTCGCCGACCTGGTCCGGCTCGAACAGCTCGACGACGAGAAGAACTTCGAGCTCAGCCTGTACGAGCCGGTGGGCGCGACCCCCGAGGTGCGCCGCTTCAAGATCTACCGCAAGGGTGAGGCCGTCTCCCTCTCGGCCGTGCTGCCCGTGCTCCAGCGGCTCGGCGTCGAGGTCGTCGACGAGCGGCCCTACGAGCTGCGCCGCGACGACCGCAGCGTGGCCTGGGTCTACGACTTCGGGCTGCGGCTGCCCAGGGCCGCGGGCGTCGCCGAGCACTTCGGCGACGACGCCCGTGAGCGGTTCCAGGAGGCCTTCGCGGCGACCTGGACCGGCCAGGCGGAGAACGACGGGTTCAACGCCCTGGTGCTGAGCGCCGGGCTGACCTGGCGTCAGGCGATGGTGCTGCGCGCCTACGCCAAGTACCTGCGCCAGGCGGGCTCCACCTTCAGCCAGGACTACATGGAGGACACCCTCCGCAACAACGTCCACACCACCCGGCTGCTCGTCTCCCTGTTCGAGGCGCGGATGTCGCCGGAGCGGCAGGGTGCCGGCTTCGAGCTGGTGGACGCCCTGCTGGAGGAGGTCGACGCCGCCCTCGACGAGGTCGCCTCGCTCGACGAGGACCGCATCCTGCGCTCCTTCCTCACGGTGATCAAGGCGACGCTGCGCACCAACTTCTTCCAGGAGGCGAGCGGCGGACGCCCGCACGACTACGTCTCCATGAAGTTCGACCCGCAGGCCATGCCCGACCTGCCGGCGCCCCGTCCGGCGTTCGAGATCTGGGTGTACTCGCCGCGGGTCGAGGGCGTGCACCTGCGGTTCGGGAAGGTCGCGCGCGGCGGCCTGCGCTGGTCGGACCGCCGGGAGGACTTCCGCACCGAGATCCTCGGCCTGGTCAAGGCGCAGATGGTGAAGAACACCGTCATCGTGCCGGTCGGCGCCAAGGGCGGCTTCGTCGCCAAGCAGCTGCCGGACCCGTCCGTGGACCGCGACGCCTGGATGGCCGAGGGCGTCGCCGCGTACCGGACGTTCATCTCGGCGCTGCTCGACATCACCGACAACATGGTGGCCGGCGAGGTCGTGCCCCCGGCGGACGTCGTCCGGCACGACGGGGACGACACCTATCTCGTCGTCGCGGCCGACAAGGGCACCGCCAGGTTCTCGGACACGGCCAACGAGGTCGCCCAGTCCTACGGCTTCTGGCTCGGCGACGCCTTCGCCTCCGGCGGCAGCGCCGGATACGACCACAAGGGCATGGGCATCACCGCCCGCGGCGCCTGGGAGTCCGTCAAGCGGCACTTCCGGGAGCTGGGCGTGGACACCCAGACGCAGGACTTCACGGTCGTCGGCATCGGCGACATGTCCGGTGACGTGTTCGGCAACGGCATGCTGCTCAGCGAGCACATCCGCCTGGTCGCCGCCTTCGACCACCGGCACATCTTCATCGACCCCGCCCCGGACGCGGCCGTCGGCCACGCCGAGCGCCGCCGCCTGTTCGAGCTGCCGCGCAGTTCCTGGGCGGACTACAACACCGACCTGCTGTCGGCCGGCGGCGGAGTGTTCCCGCGGACCGCCAAGTCCATCCCGGTCAACGCCCAGATCCGCGAGGCCCTCGGCCTCGACTCCGACGTCACCAAGATGACCCCGGCGGACCTGATGAAGGCGATCCTCAAGGCGCCGGTGGACCTCCTGTGGAACGGCGGCATCGGCACGTACGTCAAGGCGTCGAGCGAGTCCAACGCCGACGTCGGCGACAAGGCCAACGACCCCATCCGGGTCGACGGCAAGGACGTGCGGGCCGCCGTCGTCGGCGAGGGCGGCAACCTGGGCATGACCCAGCTCGGCCGGATCGAGGTCGCGCTGCACGGCGGCCGGATCAACACCGACGCCATCGACAACAGCGCCGGCGTGGACACCTCCGACCACGAGGTGAACATCAAGATCCTGCTCAACACCCTGGTCGCGAACGGCGACATGACGGTCAAGCAGCGCAACAAGCTGCTCGCCTCGATGACCGACGAGATCGGCCGGCTGGTGCTGCGCACCAACTACGCGCAGAACACCGCGATCGCCAACGCCCTGGCCCAGTCCAAGGACATGCTCCACGCCCAGCAGCGCTTCATGAAGCACCTGGTGCGCGAGGGCCACCTCGACCGGGCCCTGGAGTTCCTGCCCACCGACCGCCAGATCCGCGAGCGGCTGAGCGCCGGGCAGGGCCTGACCGGCCCGGAGACGGCCGTCCTGATGGCCTACACGAAGATCACGGTCGCCGACGAGCTGCTGAGCACCTCGCTGCCCGACGACCCGTACCTCAAGGTGCTGCTGCACTCGTACTTCCCGGCCCCGCTGCGCGAGCAGTTCCCCGACCGGATCGACGCGCACCCGCTGCGCCGCGAGATCACCACGACCGTCCTGGTCAACGACACGGTCAACACGGGCGGCACGACGTATCTGCACCGGATGCGGGAGGAGACCGGAGCGTCGCTGGAGGAGATCGTCCGGGCCCAGACGGCGGCCCGCGCGATCTTCCGTTCCGCCACGGTGTGGGACGGGGTGGAGGCGCTCGACACCAAGGTCGCGGCGGACGTCCAGACCCGCATCAGGCTGCACTCGCGCCGGCTGGTGGAGCGCGGCACGCGCTGGCTGCTGAACAACCGGCCGCAGCCGCTGGAGCTCGAGGAGACGGTGGCGTTCTTCGCCGAGCGCGTCGAACTGGTCTGGTCGCAGCTGCCGAAGCTGCTGCGCGGCGCGGACCTGGAGTGGTTCCAGAAGATCCACGACGAGCTGGCGGGCGTCGGTGTCCCGGCGGAACTCGCCACCCGCGTGGCGGGGTTCTCCGCCGTGTTCGCGGCGATCGACATCGTGTCGGTGGCCGACCGCACGGGCAAGGAGCCGCTGGACGTCGCCGAGGTGTACTACGACCTCGCCGACCGGCTGCGCATCACCCAGCTGATGCACAGGATCAGCGACCTGCCCCGCGCCGACCGCTGGCAGTCCATGGCCCGCGCGGCGATCCGCGAGGACCTGTACGCGGCGCACGCGGCGCTCACGGCCGACGTCCTGGCGGCGGGCAACGGCACGTCCACACCGGAGCAGCGGTTCAAGGTGTGGGAGGCGAAGAACGAGGCCATCATCGGCCGGGCCCGCACCACCCTGGACGAGATCCAGAGCTCGGACACCTTCGACCTGGCGAACCTGTCGGTGGCCATGCGGACCATGCGGACGCTGCTGCGCTCGCACTCGTGAGGCGGTACGCGGTGAGGCGGTGAGGCGGTACGCGCCCGCCCGTCCACGGCGCACGGCACAACCCGCGGGGGCGCCCCGGACCACTACGGTCCGGGGCGCCCCCGCGGCGTCGCGGTGCCGTTGTCAGGCGGGCTCCGGAGCGGGCTCGGGCTCGGACCCGGTCCGGGGCCCCACCTCGGGCCGCTCGGGGCGCTCGGGCTGCTGGGGGCGCTCGGGCCGCCCGGGCTGCTCCGGGTGCGGTTCGGTCTCGGCCTTCGGCTTCGGCTTGGGCTTCGGTTTCGGCTTGCGCGCCCTGTCCGGGCCGCCGGTGAACTTCTCGTACTCCTTGAGCACCTCGTCGGTCGGGCCGTCCATGCGCAGCTCCCCGCGCTCCAGCCACAGCACGCGGTCGCAGGTGTCGCGGATCGACTTGTTGCTGTGGCTGACCAGGAACACGGTGCCGGCGTGCTTGCGCAGCTCGCGGATGCGGGTCTCGGAGCGCTTCTGGAAGGAGCGGTCGCCGGTGGCCAGCGCCTCGTCGATGAGCAGGACGTCGTGGTCCTTGGCGGCGGCGATGGAGAAGCGCAGCCGGGCGGCCATGCCGGAGGAGTAGGTGCGCATCGGCAGGGTGATGAAGTCGCCCTTCTCGTTGATGCCGGAGAAGTCGACGATCTCCTGGTAGCGCTCCCGGATCTGCTCGCGGGACATGCCCATCGCGAGCCCGCCCAGCATGACGTTGCGCTCGCCGGTGAGGTCGTTCATCAGGGCGGCGTTGACGCCCAGCAGGGAGGGCTGGCCGTCGGTGTAGATCCGGCCGTTCTCCACCGGGAGCAGACCGGCGACGGCCTTGAGCAGGGTCGACTTGCCCGAGCCGTTGGTGCCGATCAGGCCGATGGCCTCGCCCCGGTAGGCGGCGAAGGACACGTTCCGCACGGCGTGCACCGTGCGCACGCCGGACGCCCTCTCGGTCTTGCGGCGGCGCACGATCCGGTTGAGGGCCGCGGTGGCGGAGCCGCGTCCGGCGCCGGTGCCGTTGACCCGGTAGACGATGTCGACGCCGTCGGCGACGACGGTGGGGATCTTCTCGTCGGTGTTGTCAGCCACGGCCGTAGGTCTCCTCAGCCTTCCAGAAGTAGACGAAGCCGATCACGCCGGCCAGCAGCGCCCAGCCCACCGCGAACGCCCACACGTGCGACGGCAGGTACGAGGACCCGTAACCGTCGATCATCGCGAAGCGCACCAGGTCCATGTAGACCGCGGCCGGATTCCACTGCAGCACGTCGGCCAGCCAGGACGGCACGTCCTTGTCGGCGAGCATCGCCGGAATGCTGAACATCACGCCCGAGGCGTACATCCAGGTGCGCAGCACGAACGGCATCAGCTGCGCCAGGTCCGGGGTCCGGCTGCCCAGCCGGGCGAAGACCAGCGCGAGCCCGGTGTTGAAGACGAACTGCAGCAGCAGCGCGGGCACCACCAGCAGCCAGGACAACCCCGGCATGCTGCCGAACGCCATCACCACCACGACCAGCACGACCATCGAGAACAACAGCTGCTGCAGCTGCTGCA